>JALZAW010000109.1 GCA_030948155.1 Candidatus Dormiibacterota bacterium
TCCTGAGCCTGCCGTCCGACTGAGACTGCCCATTGTCGCGGGACACCACCTCGACCAGGGGGGCGGCGCTGACAATGACCGTCAGCGGCCAGACCCTTTCAGAAGTTCCTGCTCGGGCACGTCGGCGACACAGCTCCCATCGCCTTCCCGCGGCTCCGGCCAGCGCAGAATCCGAGCCCAGACTGTCCAATCCCCGAGATCCTGAGATGCCGAGGAAGTCATACGTCCTCCACCCGCGGCGCGGGGAGAGGTTGGGAGGAGGGCGTTCAGGGCCTGGCTTGCGGCCGCTGGACGCTGCTGAGAGCTTTCATCCATGCTCGTCAAACCCGTTCCGAGCGGGCTGCTCGGGATCAGCCCGCCCAGCAGCTGCGGCGAGAGATGTCCAGGACCGAATGGCGGCTCTGGTACCGCCTGCGTAGCCGGCAGCTGAGGGGACACAAGTTTCGACGCCAGGTTCCGATCGGCCCCTACTTCGCCGACTTCGCAGGCTGGGACGAAATGCTGGTGGTCGAAGTCGACGGCGACCACCAGGGCGATCAGCTCGTCGACGAGGCGAGGCGAGATTACCGGCTGGGCGAGATCGGCTTTCGCGTGCTGAGGTTTTGGCTGGCCGAGGTCGATGAGAACATAGAAGGTGTCATCGAGACCATTGCCGACGCCCTGGGTACATTCCAGCTCTCGGCCCCCCACCTCACCTCCCCCCGAACTGCGGGTGGAGGACGTCTCCACCTAGGAACGTTTCGACAACTCGGGGACCGGACAGCCTAGGCGTCGCCCTGCCGTCAGGGGCGCAGCGAGCCAAGGTCAAGCCCCGATCATCTGCAGCAATTCCGGCTCGGGTTTGGCGAGGTCGATCGGCCGGTTGCTGCCGGAAGGCCGGCGGCCGGTCGGCCAGTAGAGTTCGCAGGCGTTTCCTTCCGGATCGCGGAAGTACAAGCTGAGGGTGCTGCCATGATCGAAGCTGAAGAGGACTTGTGCCTGGTGTTCTGGTGCTGCGGCGTAGAACGCGCGCAGCTCGGCGAGCGTCTCGACTCTGAAGGCGACATGCCGGGCTTCTTGATTGGACATCAGCGCCAGCTCCGGCTCCGCCTGCGGTCGGCCGCTCAACAGGACCATTTCCCCGGTCTCCGCGGTCGTGACGCGGGCTAGCTGATGCAGACCGAGGAAGCGGGCGTAGAAGTCCGCCAAAGCGTCCGGGTCCTTTGCCGGCACACCAACATGGGCAATTCTCATCTAAGTCTCCGATTTCACTAGAATGATATCCAAGTCAATGTCAGAACAATACTCGCCTTGAGCCGGGCTGTCAAGACCGAGAAGAAGCGTCGGTACGACTCGAGTCGCCGCCAGGCGGCCGCAGGCAGGACTCGCCGCTCCATTCTGGACGCGGCCACGAAGCTGTTCCTGGCGCGGGGCTACGCCCGCACCACGATGACGGCCATTGCCGATGCTGCAGCCGTCTCAGTGGAAACGATCTACCTGTCGATCGGATCGAAAGCAGCCGTGGTTCGATACCTGGTGGAAACGGCGCTGTCCGGTACCGATGAGCCTGTCCCGGCGGAGGAGCGGGACTGGGTCCAGAAGTTCAAGTCCGAGCCGGACCCCAGGCTGAAGATTCGCCTACACGCTGCGCCGGCTATCCGGGCTTTGCATGAGCGCGTGGCTCCAATATGGGAGGTCCTACTCGAAGCTGCGCCTGGCGACACAGAGTTGAAGTCGCTCATCGGCGAACTGAATCAGCGACGGGTCGGCCATATGCGGCTCATGATCCAAGACCTAGCAGCCGCCGCCGGCCTTCGATCAGGACTGACCCCGGACATGGGCGCTGACATCCTCTGGGCGACCAACTCCACCGAGTTTTTCCTACTTCTCGTGCATGAGCGCGGCTGGCACCCGGAAGTGTTCGAACGCTGGTTGGCGGAGGCCTGGATCGATATCCTCCTACCACCCCTGCCCGGGAGGGGATGAGGCAGCCAAGGGGCGTCCGGCCAAGGTCAGGGTAGGGGCAGCCGGAGGCCCTCTCGGGCGCTCGAGATCGGGCCAGAGTATGCCTCCGCCGCGAGATCTCGCGTTCGTTTCCTGTCGTTACCAGGCCAGAAATGCGTGAGGAGCAAACGCTTGGCGCCGGCCGCCTCTGCGGCAGCGCCCGCATCGCGCCCACTGAGATGTAGCTGACGGCCGGCCCGCGGCGGCGCGCCTCGTTGTTGGTCCCGGTCAGTGGCCTCGACTATGTAGAGATCAGCCTCGCGACCCAGATCTGCGAGCGCTGAATGAGGTCCGCAGTCACCCGTGTAAGCAACCGTCAGTTCGGCGGCGGTCAACCGCAAGCCGATGTCAGGTACGAAGTGGGGGAGTTCTCTGGTTTCCAGCTGAAACGGTCCGACGCTGTAGGGCGCATTCGGGAGTTTCCGCCAGTCGAAGACGCTGCGCACGTGCTGCGCGTCGTCATCCTCAAGCGCCGCGACTCGCTCGAGCACGCCGTCTGGCGCGTAGACGGGGAGTGGGCGGGCGGTGCGGGCGCCGAACCAGCGAGCCCGAAACAGCCCGTGCAGATCGACCATGTGATCGGGATGCTTGTGGGTGATGACAACAGCATCCAGCCCATCGCCGATGGGATTGCCGAGCAGGCCAAGCAGGCGGGGCAGCGTGGCGTAGCCGAGGTCGAGCACCAGACGGAATCCTTGGTGTTGGAGAAAGAAGCCGCTGCACGCCCTGCCCGGCTCCGGCCAGGCACCGCAGCTGCCCAGCACCACCAGCTCACTGCCCATGCGTGCAGTCTGCCAGCCCGCCCGCCGATGCCATCCCGAACGGCTGTTCGCCCTAGACTTGAGGCGATGGCGACGGCTTTCCAGATCGACGCGCCTTTCGAGCCCAAGGGGGACCAACCACAGGCCATCCGGGAACTGATCCAGGGCGTGGGCGAGGGGGTCCGCGAGCAGACGCTGCTGGGTGTGACAGGCAGCGGCAAGACAAACGTAGTGGCCTGGGCTCTGCAAGAGCTGGGCCGGCCGGTGCTGGTGCTGAGCCCCAACAAGACTCTGGCCGCCCAGCTCTGGGCGGAGTTCAACCGGCTCTTTCCCCGCAACGCTGTCGAGTACTTCGTCAGCTACTACGACTACTACCAACCGGAGGCGTACATAGCCCGGAGCGACACCTACATCGAGAAGGACTCAAGCCGGAACGACGAGATCGACCGCCTCCGCCACCGGGCCACCGGCAGCCTGCTCACCCGGCGCGACGTGATAGTCGTGGCCAGCATCAGCTGCATCTACGGCATCGGCTCGGTCGAGGACTACATGGGCGAGTCGCTCACTCTCAAGGCCGGCCAGACGCTGCGCCGGGAGATCTTCCTCCGCAAGCTGACCGAGATGCTCTACGAGCGCAACGACTACGACCTGAGCCGCCTCCGCTTCCGCGTTCGGGGCGACATCGTCGACCTTGTCCCGGCCAGCGAGGAGAAGGTCTACAGGATCGAGTTCTTCGGCGATGAGATCGATCGCATCCAGGAGCTGGACAGCGTGACGGGTGAGATCCTCGGCAATCGCGAAGAGCTGACCATCTTCCCCGCCACTCACTACGTCACGCCGCGCGCGAAGTTGGAGCTGGCGATGCGAGACATCGAGGCCGAGTTGGAGGAGCGCTGCCGCTGGTTCGACGAGCACGGCCACCTGCTGGAGTCGCAGCGCCTGCGCCAGCGGACGAACTTCGACCTGGAGATGCTGCGGGAGACAGGCACCTGCGCGGGGGTGGAGAACTACTCCCGCCACCTGACCCGCCGGCAGCCTGGCGAGGCGCCCTACACCCTGCTCGACTTCCTGCCCGACGACGCGCTGATCTTCGTCGACGAGTCGCACGTCGCAGTGCCCCAGATCGGCGGCATGCTGGGCGGCGATCGTTCCCGGAAGGCAGCGCTGGTCGAGTACGGCTTCCGCCTGCCGAGCGCCTTCGACAACCGGCCGCTCAGCTTCGAGGAGTGGGATGAGCGAGCCGGCCAGATCGTCTACGTCTCCGCGACGCCGGGTCCTTACGAGCTGGACAAGAGCGAGCGGGTGGTGGAGATGCTGGTGCGGCCTACCGGCCTCGTCGACCCGGCGATCGAGGTTCGCAAGACCGAGGGCCAGGTCGATGATCTGGTCGCCGAGCTGCGCCTGCGCGCCGAGAGGGATCAGCGCTGCCTCATCACGACCCTGACCAAGCGCTTCGCTGAGGACCTGACCGACTACCTGAAGGAATATGGCGTTCGCGTTCGCTACATCCACTCGGATCTGGACGCGATCGAGCGGATCGAGGTGCTCCGCGGGCTGCGCCAGGGCGACTTCGACGTGCTCGTCGGCATCAACCTGCTGCGGGAGGGCCTGGACCTGCCCGAGGTGGCCCTGGTCGCCATCTTGGACGCCGACAAGGAGGGTTACCTTCGCTCCTTCCGCTCTTTCATCCAGACCATCGGTCGCGCCGCGCGCAACGTCGAAGGGCACGTGATCATGTACGCGGACAAGATCACTGACTCCATGCGCGAGGCGATCGACGAGACCGACCGTCGTCGGGCTCGCCAGATCGCCTACAACGAGGAACACAGCATCACTCCGGAGACCGTGAAGAAGGCCATCTACGCCCTCGAGATCGACCACAAGGATCTCCAGGCCGACGCCGTGGAGCTGATGGCCGGTGCCGGTGTCCCCCGAGCAGACCTGCTGGCCATCGTGCGGGATCTCGAGAAGGAGATGAAGCGACTGTCCAAGGAGCTGGCGTTCGAGGACGCCGCGCGGGTCAGGGACAGGATCATCGGCATTCGCAAGCGGCTGGCCGGGGAGGAGAGCGGCGGCGAGGACGACGCTGAGGTGGCGCTGGCCATCGCGGCGGCCCCCAAGCAGCGCACCGGCCAGGTCCAGAACTGGCGGCGAAGCCGGCGCGGGCCCTAGGCCACGGCTGAGCTTCCTCGAAAATAGACGGGTGACGAACCTCGAAGCACTCCGGCTGGGCCTGCGCGGCGAGGGCCCGCGAGCCGGCTGGAGCGAAGCCCTGGGGGCGCGCTTCGCGGAGGTCGAGCCAGGCCGGGTGGTGGTGGAGCTGATCGCCGCCGCCCAACACCTCCACCCCGGCGGTGTGGTTCAGGGCGGGGTCATCACTCAGATTGCCGACGCCGCGATGGGAACTTCCCTCCTCACGCTTCAGCCCGATCAGGAGGCGAACACCACAGTCAACCTCAAGATCAACTTTCTCCGCCCAGTGACAGAGGGCCGGATCCAGGCCATCGGCAGGATCATCGAGATGGGCGAAGACCTGCTGTTCAGTGAGGCGCAGGTGATCAACGAGACCGGCAAGCTCATCGCCCACGCGTCGTCGACCTGCCTTCGGATTCCTCGCGACGGAGGCTGGCGCTGATGCCAGAGAGAGAATCCCGCCCGCTTGCCTGGCTGGGGATAGAGACAGCGACGTCCGGCGGGGGCGAGGTGGCTCTGGAGATGGACTGCCGGCCCGACTTCGCCGATGGCGACAGTATCCATCGCGGCTTTCTGGCGGTTCTGGCCCAGTCGGCTCTCGAAGCTGCCATTACCGCTGAAGCGGTCCCCGGCGGCGCGGCTTCGGGCTTCGACCTGCAGTGCAACTTCACAGGCATGGCTCGAGTCGGAGACCGCCTGCGGGCAGTGGCTCGGGTCATCCATTCCGGCCGGCGGACGGCTCTGGCCGAGTGCATGATCAGCGGCTCGGCCGGCCGCCTGATCGGCACGGCCACTGCCACATTCCAGCCAGCGGAGGCTGATGGCTAACGATCAGATAGTCGTGCACGGTGCGCGCGAGCACAACCTGAAGGATGTCACGCTGGCCATTCCGCGTGACAAATTCGTGGTCTTCACAGGCCTCTCCGGTTCGGGCAAATCCTCGCTGGCCTTCGACACCATCTACGCCGAGGGGCGGCGGCGTTACGTGGAGTCACTCTCGGCCTATGCCCGGCAGTTCCTGGGGCAGATGGAAAAGCCCGATGTAGACGCCATTGACGGGCTTTCACCGGCGATTTCGATCGACCAGAAGGGCACTTCACGCAACCCCCGCTCGACCGTCGGCACTGTCACGGAGGTGTATGACTACCTGAGGCTGCTTTACGCCAGAGTGGGCCATCCCCACTGCCCGATCTGCGGCCGCGAGATCGCGAAGCAGACCATCGAGCAGATGGCCGACCAGGTCGAGAAGCTGCCCGAGGGCACCCGGCTGATGATCCTGGGCCCAGTCGTGAGGGGCCGCAAGGGCGAATACGACAAGCTGCTGGAGGACATCCGCAAGCAGGGCTTCTCGCGGGTGCGCGTGGACCGCACGATTTACGAGCTCGGTGCCGAGATCCCGCTCGAGCGCTACAAGCAGCACGACATCGAGGTGGTCGTCGACCGGGTGGTGGTTGGGCCCGACCAGCGCATGCGGCTGGTCGATTCGCTGGAAATAGCTGCCAAGTTGGGTCAGGGTTCTGTGCTGCTGGTGCACGTGGTACGGCCGGGCGCCGAGGCAGCGCCCGAGATCTCGCTTTCACAGGACTACGCCTGCCCCTACGACGGCCACAGCGTGCCCGAGCCACAGCCACGAAACTTCTCCTTCAACACTCCGCACGGGGCCTGCCCGACCTGCACGGGTCTGGGCATGCAGCTGGTGGCTGACGCAGAGCTGGTCATCCCCGATCCTTCGCTCACCCTGCGGCAGGGCGCCATCGCCCCCTGGAGCCGCTCCCAGTTCTTCTATCCCGAGATGCTGGAGGCCCTCTGCGAGGCGGCCGAGATCGACATGGACCTGCCTGCCAAACGCTTGGGCGCTCCGCAGCTGGACCTGCTTCTGAACGGCTCAGGCAAGAAGAAGGTGCGCTTCTCCTATCGCAACCAGTACCGGCAGCGGCGCCACTACGAAGCTCCGTTCGAAGGCATCCTGGCCAACGTTCAGCGGCGCTACGACGAGACCGAGTCCGAGTTCTTGAAGCAGGAGCTCGGCAAGTACCTGTCCGAGAAGCCCTGTCCCGCCTGTGCCGGCGCGCGGCTGAAGCCGGAGTCGCTCGCCGTCACGGTGGCCGGCCGCAACATCGCCGACGTCTGCCGGCTCGCGATCACCGAGGCAGTGGAGTTCGCTGACCAGTTGCGCCTCAGTGAGCGGGAGGAGACGATCGCTCGAGGCATCCTGAAGGAGATCCGCGAGCGGCTGCGCTTCCTCATCGATGTGGGACTCGATTACCTCTCGCTGGAGCGCGCGGCCAACACTCTCTCGGGCGGCGAATCGCAGCGGATCCGGCTGGCCACGCAGATCGGCTCCAAGTTGATGGGTGTGCTCTACATCCTGGACGAGCCCTCGATCGGCCTCCACCAGCGCGACAACCGGCGCCTCATCGAGACGCTGGTTCAGCTCCGCGACCTGGGCAACACCCTGATAGTCGTCGAGCACGATGAGGAGACGATCATGGCGGCCGACTGGATGGTGGACATCGGTCCCGGCGCTGGCGAACATGGGGGAGTGGTGGTGGCTGAGGGGCCTGTGCAGGAAGTGGTCGCCAAGAGTGACTCCCTCACCGCCCGCTATCTGCGGGGTGACCTCAGTATTGCCCTGCCCCGCCGCCGCCGCCCGGGAAACGGCAAGGAGCTCGTGATCAGGGGTGCAGCGGCCAACAACCTGCGCGGAATCGATGTGCGCCTGCCGCTGGGCTGCTTCATCTGCGTGGCCGGCGTGAGCGGCTCAGGCAAGTCGTCGCTCATCAGCGACGTCCTCGCCCGCAGGCTAGGCCAGTACTTCTTCCGCGCCAAGGACAAGCCCGGTCGCCACGACCGGATCGACGGGCTGGAGCACCTGGACAAGGCGATCCAAATCGACCAATCACCTATCGGCCGTACGCCTCGCTCCA
>JALZAW010000597.1 GCA_030948155.1 Candidatus Dormiibacterota bacterium
CTGCAGCACCTGCTCACCCGACCGGGCGGGCCCGGACCTGGAGTCGGTGATAGCCGGAGGCGCCTTTCGGGAAGCTGGGAGCCTCCTGGCTCGTCTGCGCTTCTCCGGAACCGTCCCGTGCGCGTACCAGCAGGGTGTAGGCACCGTCTTGCGCGGGCCGCCACGTGGCCCGCCAGCGGGTCCAGGTCAACTCCGAGAGCGGCGCTTCCAGCTCGGCCGGATGCCAGCTTCGGCCGCCATCCGCACTCCACTCGACTGCGTTCACGCCCCGCACCCCGGCGAAGGCGACTCCAGCCAGCTGCACCGGGCTGAGCAGGGAGGAGCCGGTCAGGGGGACGTCGAACCGGGCAGTGGTTCTGACGATTGCCTCGCGGTCCCAGCCCTGCTCTTCCCAGTAGCCGCCTTGTGGCGTGCTCGTGAGCTCGATCTCCTTGAGCCATTTCGGACCCTTCATGCCGTAGCGGCCGGGGATCAGCACCCGGGCTGGAAAGCCGTGCTCGACCCCCAGCGGCTGGCCGTTGAGCTGCAGGGCGATGAGAATCCGGGGGTCGGCTAGGACCAGATTGAGCGGCAGGCTCTCGCTGAACCCGTCCTGAGCTCGGTAGGTGACCGAGCGAGCATCTGCGCTGGGTTCGGTCATGGTCAGTAGGTCGCGCAGCGGTATGCCCGTGAAGCGACCCGTGCTCATCAGGTTGCCGCCGACCAGGTTGCTGACGCACTCCATGGTCACCACTTCGCTGCTCTGGGGCAGGGCTCTCAGGTGAGCCAGATCAAGCTTCAGCTCGCGGCCGACCTGGCCGAACAGGCGCAGAGACCAGCCGGACTCGACGACCACCGGGTCCCGCAGATTCTTGGAGACCCGGTAGAAGTCAGAGACAGGAGTCAGGGCGGGCACCGGCCCCGGCGGAGCGTCGCCACCGGCCAGCGCGTGCAGCCACTCAGGCACGCGCAGCCCGCCGATCACAGCGAGGCTGAGGAGCGCCAATCCGGCCGGAAACAGCAGAGCCATCCGGCGGCGCTGCAGGTCGACTTCGTCGCGGCCTTCGCGCCGCTGCAGCAAGCGGTGCCAGAGCCAGTACCAAGCTGCCATGACCAGCGCCCAGGCCCCCGAGTTGAGGGCCGCCAGGACAGTCAGAGGTCCGGCTGCCGAGTCGGCCAGGCTGAGCCCGGTGAGCGCCAGCCAGCCAGCCGCCGCCACCACGACACCCGGCCGCCACCGCGGCAGGCGAGCCTCCGCAACCGCCGCCGCCGCCCCCAGAGCCCCCAGCGCCAGCACCATCGCCAGAAGCAGGCCGGCCTCTTCCAGCACCTTGCCCAGGTGCTGCAGGGTATCGATCAGAAAACCGAACACCGGCCCTGGCAGAAGGCCAAGGAGTGGGCCCTGGAGGAGGTCGGGCAACGTCTTCAGCCCAACGCCCAAGGCGAGCAGCTCCATCACGGCCGCCGCCGCCAGACCGGCCAGGGCGCCGGCCGCGCCGCCCCGCCAGAAAAGAGTTGCCCGGGTGGACCTCATGGAGCAAGAATCTAGGCGACCAGCGTCGCAACCTCCCGGCCGCAGTCCAGCTGGCCCCTTTGGCCCGGCAGGGAAGACGGCCCCTGCCCGGTTTTAGCGCACGCTATTGGCTGCATGCCTGCAGAACCTCTCCGACCCGAAGACCTCTATCGCTTTCGCTGGATCGATCATCCCCGCCTGGACCCTTCGGGCAGCAGGGTCGCATATCAGCTCAGCTGGGCGGACCGAGACCAGCAGGACTACCGGGGCGCCGTGGTGGTGCGGGACCTTGGCACCGGCTCGGAGCTGACCGTCGCCAGCTCCGGCGGGCGGGACCGCTTTCCCGAGTGGAGTCCCGACGGCTCCCGGCTCTGCTTTTCGGGGAGGACAGACAGGCTTGACCAGCTCTATGTCGCGGATCCGGCGGGGGGCGAGTCGCAGCGGCTGACAGATCTGCCCTTCGGTGTGCGGCAGGCACGCTGGTCACCCGACGGCAGCCGGCTGGCGTTTCTGGCGCCGGTGCTGGAGGATCCTGGCGCTGTGGTGCCGGAC
>JALZAW010000598.1 GCA_030948155.1 Candidatus Dormiibacterota bacterium
TGCCACTCCAATCCGCAGTTGCGCACTGCGCATGCTGCCGCTAATCGGACGAGTCCGACGTGCGATACGCTCGTGCCATCGGGCCGCGATCATCGTGCTGGCCACTCGACCGACGCCGTGTTTCCTGGACGGGCCGACGCTGTGGAAAAGGCACCGCGCTCTGAGCTGCTGTTGGGGGCAGTTACATCACCACCTTCAGTCCAGTGGATAGTTCCAGCGTCTCATCGAAGACAAGAATTCGCTGGCCTCGCTATCAGCGACCATTCGGTTCAGGCGCGACCCGGACGCCAGGCCGCCACGGGCTCCTTCGCCCTGGATATCTCCCCGGCTCGCGGAAGACTGGTGCCGGAGCCCGATCGCGGCGCCGGACGGATGGGGGATGTGGAGGTCGAACGCCTCAGGTGCACGGCCGGCCCGCGAGCCTCCTGGCGCGCCACGGCGACGTCGCCCAGGCTTCCCACCGACACTGCCGAAGCTGGCAACGCCCCCCAGGAGCAAGCAGATAGGGCGTCGAGGCCAGGCCGCCTCGCGCAGGCCCGAGCCCTCGCAGTGGTGGAGGTGGTGCCGAGGCCCAGATTTGAACTGGGGACACCGTGATTTTCAGTCACGTGCTCTACCAAGCTGAGCTACCTCGGCACTTTTGAACTTGTTTGCAGCGCTTTACTCTAGAGAGCCGCTATTAAGAGCTGCAACTTGTCATCAGCCGGACCCATGTCATCGATTGCGGTTGTCACGGGTCTTCAACTGCTGCACGACCGTCAAATGGTAGCCAACGGAGGTGGATGCTAGCCGCCCTCCGTTCCACTCCCCGGGCAGCCCGGACGCCGGAGCATCCCGTGACGGCAGAATCAGCCCGTGGCTACGTTGTACCTGATGGTCGGTCTTCCCGGCGCTGGGAAGACCACCCGGGCGAGGGAACTGGCCGCGGAGCACGGGGCGCTGCGGCTGAGCCCGGACGCGTGGATGATCCCGCTGTTCGGCGAGTCGCAGCCGGCCGGCAAGCGTGACGTGCTGGAGGGCCGGCTTATCTGGCTTGCTCTGGAGGCGCTGCGCCTGGGGACCAGCGTGGTCTTGGACTTCGGGTTGTGGGCTCGTGATGAGCGTTCGGCGCTGCGCTGGTTGGCGAGGTCGGTCGGTGCGGCGTGCCAGGTGGTGTACCTGCCCGTGGACCGCGACGTCCAGCTTGCCCGGATCGCGGATCGCTGGGTGACCGTGCCGCATCAGACGTTCGCAATGACCGAGGCAGACGCTGACCGCTGGCGGAAGATGTTCGAGGCCCCCGACGAGGGGGAGCTGAATCGGGACGAGCTGTCTGATCCACCCGCGGGCTGGCTGAGCTGGCCGGAGTGGGCCGCTGACCGCTGGCCGTCGCTAGCGGACGGCTGAATCGACTGTCCGCGCCGCTCGCTCGCCAACACCCTGCTAGCGTGCTTTCGCCTCCAGAAGTCGCCAACGTCACCTCCACCGCCAGCTTCGATGCTTCACGACCGCAGTTGACCACCTGACAGACTCCGCTGCCCTCGCCGGCGCTGCTCCTCGCACTCATGACGGTTCCTCCCGGAGTGATGTGCCGCCAACGCCAAGCCATCCAGCGGCCGTCCGCCAGGTCGAGAGCGCCCTCCTCATACCGAATATCGTTCGGGTTGGTGTTTTCACTCACGCGACGATCAGCGACTCAGTCCGAGGCCGAAACCGTGCGGTTCTTCAACGCCCACCGCGCCAACAGGCAGGTCCCGAACCTGGCGCATCTCGGGCCTGGGTGGTGCTGCCGAGCCCGCTGTACGATCCCTTCCCGCATGGCGGCGACATCGAGAGCGGCGAACGCCGGAGGCTGCTGCCTCATATAAGCGGCGAGTTGCTCGTCGGCAAACGGTCCGGGCATGCCCCGACCACCTACACGGCCTGGATCGGTCTCAGACGTGCGTCACGCTGCCCGACGCCGCTCCTCTGCGCGAAAGTGCGTCGATGGCGACGGCAGCAAGGAGCACGAACCCCGTGACGATGAACTGCCACTTGACGTCGATGCCGAGCAGATA
>JALZAW010000599.1 GCA_030948155.1 Candidatus Dormiibacterota bacterium
GAGTAGTTGGTGGCTCGGCACAAGCCAGCCTGCCCACCCGTGCCAGCGCCATCGTAGCCCTCCTGGCCCTCCGGCTCGTGAAGGGGGCAGATATCGTTTGCTATGTTGCGGCCAAGTCCTCGTGGATCCTGCGGTCACGACACAGGCTCCTCTGAGGCTGCCACACTGGCCTTTGGGCTCAGATGAGTCCCGGAGAAGCCGGTTAAGACGGCAGGTGGCGGCTTCGGGTAGGAAGCAATGGGATGGCAGGCTCCGCGTGTCCTTTGCTCCCGCTCCGGTGCCGGCGTCTAGTCGGCGTCGGAATCATAGCCGCGCCTGTAGAGCAGCACGATCGCGATGACGGCGCTGAGCAGCCAGAGTAGAATCACCGCTCCCGCCACGATGAGGGCGCCAGCCAAGAGATGCTGAAGCATAAGTCAGCGCTCAGAGTCGGCGTGGTGTCGCGCCCTAGAGTTGTCGGCGTCTTCCTTCTTCCGCCACCACACCAGCCAGCGCTCCTGATCTGTCGAACCGCCGAGCAGGCTCTTCCGCCGTCGCGGGTCCACGTTGGCCGGCGCATCAACTCCCGGCAGTACTCGGACTATCTCGACCCCGCAGCGGCGCGCGTATACCTCGCCGATCTCGGCCGCCCAGCGCTGCCGGGCGAGCCGGTGCTCGGTCAGGGTTGCGGTGATCGCGTCCCGGACGCCTGTGAGAACGATATCGCAATGCACCGGCGCCGAGCAGAAGACGTTGCAGGCTTGATCCCGCAGGTCATCACCCACAGCGGTCGCCCCCAAGGATGGGCTGGAGGGTTCGGCGGCGAAGCCAAGCCTCCCGCTTCTGGAGGATGCTCCAGCGGCTAAATCCGCTCTGTCCGAAGCAAGTCCTCCAAAATACATCCAGGCGGTTCGGCGCACCCAAAGCGTGTCCCAGCGCTTTGGGGTATGGATCGGAAACAGACGACGTGGGTGAGCATTCAATCCTCCTCTCCCCGTGTCGCGGCGGCGACCCAGCTTCGCGGTACCATACCGGCTGGTTACGCAGGTTTGTCAAGCCAAACGCCGGATATCCGTCGCCCGCTCAGGAGATCGGTGCCCGCATAGCGGCGTCAACAGCTACGGCGCCCTCCGCTCTCACGATGATCCTGAGGTGACGTCATAGGTGAGAGCCTGCACGTCGAGCTCGAACGCGGTTCTGCAACGAGGGCTCTTGTCGCCCTTCCATAATCGGCAGCGTCCCTCCCGTTGCTCCGAGGCGGGGTTTGCAGTCTCCGGATTCGCCCGCGATGTTGTGCGCGGACTTGGAATGACGTTCGATGCAGTCCGCCGTTGTCGGAAGCAGGTTCGGCTCTGCATCCCGTCGTAGTAGCTGGTCCTGAGGTGAGTCGGCATCGCCTACCTCCGCTTGGCCTGCAAGCCTCTAGCGCCGGCAGCCGGAGTCTGCCCCGGCTATTGGCCCGCTACGTCAGCCAGCCGCCTGTGCGCCGTTCGGCGAGGAGGCTCGTGAGTGGGCTCGACGGGATGGACGCAGCATCGGATTCCGGGCTCTCGTGGGGGTCAGGTGAGGACCGGCGAAGTCTTTGCAGAACCTCACGCAACGAACCTTGGAGCTCTTCAAACCTCGTCATCCCAATCACCGGCCGGCGCGTGTTGTCCTGTAGCGTCGACGCTTGGACGTTTTCGACCGGCTGCCCTGTTTCGCGCACGGGTCCGCGCTTTACTGTGCTCTTCATAGCCTAGGTATCTCGCTGATGCGGAACGCTCATATCCATCTACTTCGTGCGAACTATTCCGCTGGTTCCTCGTACATCGGGAATGGGCCTGTCCTCGACATCTTTGGCCAAAGGGGCCATCCCATCACCTCGTTCGGGTCGCACGATCTCGATTCAATTGTTGCTGGGCAATGGAGAGGTATCAACTCCGTCGGCATCGTCCAGTGAGTACAGTCTCTAACTTGGGAAATTGGACGTCCATAGGCTGAATGGCCCACCGCCACGCCCTAAGTCCCCGGGGAAAAGGCTAGCTGGCCAAGGGCGCTACCTCCGACCTCAA
>JALZAW010000600.1 GCA_030948155.1 Candidatus Dormiibacterota bacterium
GGGTCGCCTCCATGTCGCGCACCGATAACCCGCGCACGAAGCTGGCGATCACCAACGACTCCAGCGCCTTAGTCCGGGTCACACGGATCCCCAGTAGCCGGGAGACGAAGGGTTCCAGGGTGCCGCGCAGCTTGGGTCGCTCGACCGTGACCGGACCGGCCGTGGTCTTGACCGTGATCGGCGCGTACCCGTTGCGCAGCTCCTCCCGCTTCCGTTCGCCCTGGGCGTAGCGGTCGCGGCCCACGAACAGTCGCAGCAACAATCAGTCCCAGTTCCAATCACGACCGACTGCGCGGGACAGGTTTGGCGGAGACCGTGAAAAACGACCGGGACCCGTGATCGCCGTCGCCGGCGAGCTGTCCACCAGAGAGGGCGGGTAGCTTCGGCCGGCCGTCGCTTCAGCTCACGACCGTGGTACGCAGAGGAGGAGCGTCCATGGCGCAGTGACTGACGTGCGTCTCCGGCGCCGGCCGGTCCGGAGACGGCGTGTCGGGTTCGCGAGCAGGATTGCGGATGGTCAGCGCGGCCAGCACACCGCCGAACGCGCAGAGCCCGGCGGCCACCAAGACCGCGATCCGGAAGCCCTCGTTGAACTGGCTGGGATGCAAGTAGCTGGCGCCGGTGATACCTGCTGCGGCCGGCAGGATGGCAACCGCCAGGAGGCTCGCCGCCCGAGCGACGTTGTTGTTGACGGCCGAGGCTACCCCCGCCTCCTCGCTTGGCGCAGCGGCCAGCACGGTGGAGGTCAGCGGCGCCACCGTGATGGCGAGGCCGAGTCCAAAGACCAGCACCGCGGGCAGTACCTCGCTGACATAGCTTCCGGAGGCATCGATCCGAGCGAAGAGCGCCATCCCGATGGCTACCACCACCGGGCCCACTGTCATCTGCAAACGGGGACCGATCCGGCTCGCCAGTGCGCCGGACCGAGAGGAGAGGACCAGCATGATGAAGGTGAGCGGAAGCAGGGAGATGCCCGACTCCAAGGGTGAGTAGTGGGCGACCTGCTGCAGCTGGATCGGCAACAGGAACAGAGCACCGCCAAGGGCCCCGTACACAACGAGTGTGACCAGGTTGGCGCCGGTGAACTGGCGGGAACGGAACAGTTGGAGCGGGAGCAGAGGGCGCGCCACTCGAGCTTCGACGAACACGAACAGCGCCAATCCTGCCACGCCGATCAGAAGCGCGCCCATCACCACCGGAGATGTGAAGCCGAGACCGGGTCCCTCGATCAGGCCATAGCACAGGCCCACGAGACCGACCGTGGCCAGCAGTGCCCCGACGACGTCGAGGCGCCCGCCCGCGGCCGGATCTCGAGACTCAGGGACATGTGTAACCGAGATCAGGACGACCGCCACGATGAGCGGAACGTTGATGAGGAATATGAGGCGCCAGGAGGCGGCACCGATCAGATAGCCGCCCAAGAAGGGGCCCACGGCTGTCGCGACTCCTCCCAGGCCGGACCAGGCACCGATCGCCCGGGAGCGATCGTCGGGGTCGAATGAAGCCTCCAGCATGGCCAGGCTCCCCGGGACCAGCAGTGCGCCACCGATGCCCTGCAGCCCCCGAGCCAGGATCAGGGCCAGGATGTTCGGCGCCACCGCGCAGAGCAGCGAGGCGACTCCGAACCAGACCACCCCGACCAGGAACACCCGCTTTCGACCGTAGCGATCGCCCAGAGCCCCGCCCAGCAGGAGCAGGCCCGCCAGGGTGAGGAGGTAGCCCGTGGTCACCCACTGCAGATCCGCCACCCCGACCCCGAACTCGCGGCCGATGACCGGCAGCGCGATGCTGACGATGGTGCCGTCGAGGGCGGCGACGCCTGACCCGAGCACCGTAGCCGCGATCGCCCAGCGCCCGGCGCGGCTGGAGTAGCGCAACCGAGCCTCGGCCGTCCCTCCCTGCAAATCTCTCCTAGGATCCCAGGAAGGAGAGCAGGTCGGAGTTCAACTGCTCCTTGTGCATGCTCATGAGGCCGTGGGGCGCGCCCGGATAGACGTTCAGGGTGGCGTCTTGACGATCTTCGAGGCGAAGC
>JALZAW010000110.1 GCA_030948155.1 Candidatus Dormiibacterota bacterium
TGCGGACGCCACGGGGCTACCTGGCGCTCGGTGTCAGCCTGTTCCTGGCCCTGATCCTGGGCCTCACGGCCAGTTCCGACTGGCAGGTGTGGCTGCTCTTCATCAACGCCCGCCCGAGCGGCGTCAGCGAGCCGCTGTTCGGCCTGGATGTGAGCTTCTACCTGTTGCAGATGCCGTTTCTGCGGGCGCTGCAGAGCTGGCTCTTCGGCCTTGTCTTTTTCACCGGACTCCTGGCAGCGGGTCTCCACGCCTGGAATGGGCTGACCATCGACTTCCGCTTCTCGCGTCGCGCGATCGGCCAACTTTCGGCCCTGCTCGCGGTGCTGGCGCTGATCATCGCGTTCGGCACTGTGCTGGACCGCTTCAATCTGGTCTCAGCTCACAATGGAGTGGTCTACGGCGCCGGCTACACCGACGTGAACATCCGCAGCGCACTTGCGATTTTCCAGGCGCTTCTCGCCCTGGTGCTGGCATTGCTTCTCTTCGTCAACCTGGCCATCCGCCGCGCGGTCGTGCCCGCCGGGTCGGTGGCTGTCTGGCTGATAGCGGCGATCCTCATCGGCGTGGTGCCCAGCGTCGTGCAGAGGGTGCAGGTCCAGCCGGCGGAGCCGAGCCAGGAGGCGCCCTACATCCAGCGGGAGATCGACTACACGCGCAAGTCGTACGGCATCGACCATGTGCAGGTGCGGCCGTACGGCGGGAACGCCTCGATCACAGCGCAGAATCTGGCCAACGACAGCGCCACCATCGACAATCTGCGGCTGTGGGACGACACCCAGATCCACGAGACCTACCAGCAGCTGCAGTCCATTCGCACCTACTACTCCTTCCCCCAAATCGATCTTGACCGCTATCTGGTCGACGGCCGCACCCGGCAGCTCCAGATCAGTGCCCGGGAGCTGGAGCCAGCCCGATTGCCGAGCCAGGCCCAGCGCTGGGTCAATCAGAGGCTTGAATACACTCACGGGTACAGCGTCGCGGCCAGCCCCGTCAGTGCTGTCGCGGGCGAGGGCCTGCCTGACTACGTCGCTCGGGACATACCCACCCAGGGCCCGCTCACTGTCACCCGGCCCCAGATTTACTTCGGCCAGACAGGCGCCTACGTACTGGCTCCCTCAAAGGCGCAGGAGTTCGACTACCCGCAGGGCGATCGCAACGTGCGGACCAATTATTCAGGTCAGCATGGTGTGCCCCTGTCAGGCGCCAACCGAGCCCTCTGGTCACTGCGTGCCGGTGACTTCAACCTCTTGGTCTCGGATCAGATCTCCGACAAGACGCAGATGCTGTTCCGGCGCAATGTTCAGGAACGGGTGAGCGCGATAGCCCCCTTCCTGGACCTCTACGACAACCCCTACGTGGTGGTCTCGAAGACCGGCAGGATCTTCTGGATTCAGGACGCTTACGTTTCTGCCGACGGCTATCCCTACTCCCAACCAGTCCCCTTGAGCGTCGACCGAGCCGGCGGCCACAACTACGTTCGAAACTCCGTCAAGGCGGTGGTCGATGCCTACGAAGGAACCGTTGACTTCTACATATCCGACAGCCACGACCCCATCATCGCCGCCTACTCCCGAGCCTTTCCCAATCTGATGAAGCCGCTCTCAGCGATGCCCACCGACCTGCAGGCGCACCTGCGCGTGCCGCCCAAGCAGTTCGAGATCCAGGCAGTCATGTACGCGACCTATCACATAGCGGATTCCAACGTGCTCTACAACCGAGAGGATGTCTGGGACCTGGCTCTGGCCAGACCCTACTACGTGCAGATGCGCCTGCCCGGCGAGTCTCAGGTGGAGTACCTGCAGATCATCCCGTTCTCGCCGCGAAACAAACAGAACCTCACAGGCTGGCTGGCTGTGCGCAATGATCCGGGCCACTATGGCGAGCTCATCGCCTACGTCCTACCCAAGGACAAGGTGGTGCTGGGACCACAGCAGATCGCCAGCCGAATTCAGCAGACTCCTGCCTTCTCGAGTGACAAGACGCTTCTCAACCAGCAGGGCTCGGGACTCATCGAGGGCAATCTGTTGGTGGTCCCGATAGGTGACTCGTTTCTCTACTTCGAGCCGATTTACCTGCGGGCCACAGGTTCAGGTAGCAGCTTGCCCGAGCTGAAACGCGTGATCTTGACAGATGCGACTGGTCAGACCCCTGTCGTCTACCAGCCGACGCTGCCGAACGCGCTTGCCCAGCTGATCGGTGAGCAGCCTCCGCCGACGCCGGGTACGCCGGGCCAGCCCGCCGGCCCGGCACCGGTCGGGGACATCCAGAAGCAGATTGCCGATCTGGTCGCTCAGGCGAACGCCCTCTACACGGATGCCCAGGCGGCTCTGAAGCGGGGCGATCTGGCAACCTACGCCAAGGATGTGGACCAGATCGGCCAGATCCTGAAGCAGATCGACGCTCTCCAGCACGGCACGCAGCCCGCGCCATCGCCGGGCACGAGCGCCTCGCCAGGCGTGCCGTCGCCAAAGCCATCAGCTTCGCCGTCTCGCTCGCCCTAGGCCGAGTGCGTTCGCGGGGTTTGGTGGCCTGCGCAAGCAGTTTGTTGAGTAGGTTGTGGAGGGCGCCGGTCCGGGCGCCGAGGCCAAGAGATGGGTGGAACTAGGAGGAGTGCAACTTCCAGCCGGGGGCCCCGCAGCGGGAGGCGTGCGACGCCGGGTCGGGCCTCTATTCCTGGTCCCCGCGAAGCCTGCTTCGTTGGGGTGGGTTGACAATGGCATCGGTGTCCGGAGCCGCCATATGCCAACGAATTTTTGACGCGGGACACTAGAGTCGATTCCAAAGGGAGAAAAACGCGATGCGAGAAGCTGTGATCGTCGAGGCGGTGCGGACGCCGATGGGCAAGCGGAACGGCCAGCTGCGGGACGTGCACCCGGTGCTGCTCGGCTCTCTGGTGCTGCAGGGGCTGCTCGGCCGAGCTGGGTTGGCAGCGGCAGCTGTCGACGACGTCATCTTCGGCTGTGTCACCCAGACCGGCGAGCAGGGCTTGAACGTCGGGCGCAACGCCTGGCTGACCGCCGGCTTCCCGGCCGAGACGCCGGCCACGACGGTGGATCGGCAGTGCGGCTCCAGCCAGCAGGCGATTCACTTTGCCGCCAGCCTGGTCCAGAGCGGAGCCGCCGAAGTCGTGGTCGCCGGCGGTGTTGAGTCGATGACCCGCGTGCCCATGGGCTCGAACCTGACGCAGGGGCCCGGCACGCCCTACCCGCCGGAGCTGCTGGAGCGCTATGACCTCGTGCCGCAGGGCCTCTCGGCAGACCTGATTGCGCGCAAGTACGGCATCAGCCGCCGGGGGATGGATGAGTTCAGTGTGGAAAGCCATCGGCGGGCGGCCGCGGCCACGCGGGAAGGGCGGCTGGAGAGCCAGATTCTGCCGGTGGAGGCGCCCGAGAATGGGCATAGCCGGATGGTCACGGTGGACGAGGGCATCCGGCCGGAGGCCAGCTATGAGGCCGTCGCAGCCCTGAAACCCGCCTTCAGCCCCGACCATTCGATCACTGCCGGAAACTCAAGTCAGATCACCGATGGCGCTGCGGCGGTGTTGGTCACCTCTCCCGACAAGGCGCACGAGCTGGGCCTCAAGCCGAGGGCGCGAATCCTGGCTCATCGAGTGGTCGGCTGCGACCCGGTGCTGATGTTGGAGGGCCCGATCCCGGGCACTGCCGCTGTGCTGAAAGCCGCCGGCCTGGCGCTCGCCGACATCGACCTGTTCGAGATCAACGAGGCATTCGCCTCTGTGGTGTTGGCCTGGGCCCAGGAAACAGGCGCATCGCTGGAGAAGACGAACGTCAATGGCGGTGCCATCGCGCTGGGCCACCCGCTGGGCGCCTCGGGCGCCCGGCTCATGTGTCACCTGCTCTATGAGCTCGAAGCCCGCGACCACCGCTACGGACTCCAGGCTATGTGCTGCGGCGGCGGCCTGGGCACGGCAACGATCATTGAACGCACGCCCTAGTGGCGGGAGTGCCGAATCAGGCTGATTTCCACTCGCCAGCAGCGTTAGTGGCGAACGGAGGATTTGGGCCGCTTGGCCGACGAAGTCGACAATCTAGCGGCTGAATCCTATTCAGTAATCATCCGCCCTGAGTGGTCAGGGCTGATAGGACTCGATTGGGCTCATGCCCTCTCCGACTGGCAGGATGATCGAATCGTGGAGCTGCCACGGGGAATCTCGCGACACGAGGTTCGCTTCCTAGCGCTTCACGGTGCCACGTTTGCCTTGAAGGAGCTGCCCGGGCGCCTGGCAACGCGTGAATATCACGCACTCCGCCGACTGGAGGAGCTCGGTGGCTCAGCAGTTCGGCCGGCCGGGTTGGTGGTGCGCAGGTTGCTGGACCCCGGCTCGGAGCAGTCAGGCGTTGTCATCACACGGTATGTGGACTACTCCTTCTCCTACCGAGAGTTGCTCTCCGGCGAGAGCTTCGGCCCTCGCCGTGATCAACTCCTGGATGCTTTTGCGTTCCTGCTGGTCGAGCTCCACCTCCTCGGCTGCTTCTGGGGCGACTGCTCGCTCTCAAATGTGCTGTATCGCTACGACGCCGGTGCCATCGAGACTCTGCTGGTCGACGCCGAGACGACTGCATTGCATCCCCGCCTTTCAGACGGGCAGCGGCAGCACGATCTCAGCATCATGGTGGACAACGTGGGCGGCGAGATGGGCGACATTGCTGCCTCCCAGGGCGTTTCTCTGGACAGTGCGGACCTGGCCTTAGGCGACGATATCGCCCGTCGCTACGAAAGGCTCTGGGCTGAGCTGGGCAGCGAGCAGCGGATTCCAGTGGACCGCCAGTACCTGATCACCGAGCGCATCGCCAAACTCAACGATCTGGGCTTCCAAGTGGATGAACTGGAAGTCATCCCCCACCCAGGTCGCGATCACCTGCACCTGCGGCTCAAGGTCGGAGATCGTAACTTCCACAGCAGCCGATTGCGGGAGCTCACGGGGGTGGAGGCGGCGGAGAATCAGGCCCGCCAGATCCTTGCCGACCTCCGCTATTTCGAGGTCAAAGAGGGCAGAGGCGAGCCGGCCAAGCCGCTTCTCAGGATGCGCTGGCGGGTTGAGGAGTTCGAGCCCTGGCTGCGCCGGCTGGCGAGCCGCCTACCCCCCGGCGCTGACCCGCTCCAGGCCTATTGTGACCTGCTGCATCACCGCTACCTGCTCTCGGCTGAAGCCGGCCGGGACGTCGGCACTGAGGCTGCCTTTCAACATTGGCTGAGTAGCGATAGACCGGGCTACCCCCTGGCGGACGAGCGCTAGCGTCCTGCGTCAGAAGTTTGTTGAGCAGATTGTGGGAGGGGCCCGGAAGGCGCCGGTCCGAGCGCCGAGGCCAAGTCCGGGGTCCCCGCGAAACCGGAGGTTTCGTGGGGTGGGAAGACATGGCTGGACCTAGGAGGAGCGCATTTCCAGCCGGGGGCCCGGCGCAGCGGGGGCGTCCGCGGCGGCCCGGGCCCCATTCCAGGGTCCCCGCGAAGCCTGTCGCGTGGGGTGGTTGACGCTGGCATCGGCCTCCGGAGCCGCAATATGCCAACGAATCACTGGCGCGGCGCGCTAGCTCCGCTCCGCTTCAGGAGAGAAAGCCGCGCCTTCTGAAGTAGGTGAGCTGCACTATCACCGACGCGACCATTCTGGCCCTCCAACCGCCCGCCATCCCTGGAGACGGCACAGTCCACGATCATGGCGCTCCTTCTAAATGCGTCAGCGGCCGGTTGCCTGGAGCAGACCGTAATCACCTGGAGACCACGCCTGTCGCGAAGCCATCCAACCTGCTTGGTTGTTACAGTCCGGCTATGGATGTATTCGGTCGACTGGAGGAGCTGGAGCGGATTCCGATCTGGGGTGGGGCTGAGGCGAGGGCGGTGACCGGCGATCAGATCACGTTTGCCGTCATCGACCTGGCGCCGAATTCGCAGGTGCCGGAGCACCGTCACGCCAACGAGCAGGTGGGCCTGGTGCTGAAGGGCGAGATCACGCTGACCGTTGCCGGCGAGGCGCGCACGCTCGGCCCAGGGGCTACCTACGTGCTCAAAGGGGAAGTGCCCCATTCCGCGCTGACCGGTCCCGAGGGTTGCTCCGTGGTCGATACCTTCTCCCCTGTGCGAAGTGATTGGGATGCCTTTCCCCGGCTCGATCCCCGACCGGGAGCATGGCCCGGGTAAGCCGGACTGCAGAGCAGCTCGCCCAGCTGCTGGACGTGGAAGCGAGTCGGTTCGATGGCCTTGACCCCACGCTGGCCGAAACGCTCCTCCGACGCTTGTCAGAGCTGCGCTCTGCGGCGGCCACCGACGAGCTGACAGGCCTTCTCCGCCGGGGCGCCGGGCTGCCGGCTTTGGAACGAGAGGTGCGACGGGCCGAGCGGCAGGGGGACGAACGGCTGACAGTCGCCTTTATCGATCTGCATTCCCTGAAGCACGTCAATGACAGGGAAGGCCACGGAGCGGGAGACGCGCTCCTGCGGGCACTCGCCGAAACCCTGCGCCAGGGCCTGCGTGCCTATGACGTGACCATCCGCTGGGGTGGTGACGAGTTCGTCTTGGGCCTGGCGGCGGACATGGGCCAGACCGAGAAGATCTTGACTCGACTGGCCGAAACCTTTGGCGCCGAAACTGGCCATCGCTTTCACGTCGGGCTGGCTCAGCCGCGGCAGGGGGAGACCGTCGCGGACCTTGTTGCCCGCGCGGACGCCGACCTCTATGCCCGCCGGCGGGGCAGCGGCCGCGACAGGTGAGGTGAAGGCAGGCAGAAGCGCCAGGGCCGATGGCCCCATTCGTTGCTGTAGTCCATGCCGATTCGCTTCGTCTGGACGATTGCGCCGGATGTCGGCCGGTAGCCATCGTCCACCACATAGATCTCGGGCGGCACCAAGGGCACGCCGGAAAGCTTGGTGTCGGTTATTTGCAGCTCCCGGCAGACCAGCCCCGGGCCTGAGCAGCGGCCCAGTCCCGGCCCGGGCTCGAGCGCCCTCACCAGGACCGCGTGCGGCACGCCCTCCGGCTGGGTCACGAAGTTGAGGCAGCGGTGCATGCCGTAGCTGAGGTAGACGTAGGCGTGGCCCGGCGGCCCGAACATGGGCCGGGTGCGCGGCGTGAGGCCGCGCCACGAGTGGGCCATGCGGTCCTCGGGTCCGCAGTAGGCCTCCACCTCGACGAGTCGGCCCCAATAGCGCCGGCCGTTCAAGTCCCGGCAGACCAGTTTGCCGAGCAGGTCAGGCGCCACCTTGAGCGTGTCCCGGGCGAAGAACTCCGGGCCCAGCAGCCGCACCGGTGCAATATAGAGAGGAGCGCCTCGCGGTTTGTAGCCGGACAGCGCCAACCAACACCAAGGAGAAGGAAACCATGGCCACCGCCACCATGACGGCCACCTCACGGATCGAGGAGATACTCGGCGACTCAGCCAGCTCGCTGCTCGAGCACTCCTGCCAGACCATCAGCAAACACGATCTGCACCTGCCGGGACCGGACTTCATCGACAGGGTCTTCAGCGTCAGCGACCGTAATCCGCGGGTCCTGCGCAGCCTGCAGACGATCTACGGTCACGGACGGCTGGCTGACACTGGCTACGTCTCCATTCTGCCGGTGGACCAGGGCATCGAGCACTCGGCCGCAGCCTCGTTCGCGCCCAATCCTGAGTACTTCGATGGTGGGAACATTGTCAAGCTGGCGGTCGAAGGCGGCTGCAACGCCGTGGCCTCGACGTTCGGCGTGCTCGGCTCGGTGGCGCGCAAGTACGCCCACCGCATTCCGTTCATTGTCAAGATCAATCACAACCAGCTACTCACCTTCCCGACCGAGTACGACCAAATCCGGTTCGGCACTGTGCGGG
>JALZAW010000601.1 GCA_030948155.1 Candidatus Dormiibacterota bacterium
GCCGAGCTGGCCGGGATCCCACTGGAGCGGCCCCTGCACACGCTGCGTCACAGCTACGCCCGCGCCCTGCGCCGGGTGGAGGCGCCGCTGGAGGCCGTGCAGGCCGCCCTCGATCACTCCAACCTGGCCACCACCTCCATCTATCTGCGCCAGCTGGAGGGCCAGGAGGACCCCTGGTGGCCCAAGCTGGCCGCTGAACTGGGGCTCGAGGCTGAGGCAGAGGCGTCTTCCGCGCCTGGGATGAGGTGATGAGCGCGTCCGACGCCCCGGCCACCCTAGCAGAGGAGCTGCGCCGGCGGCGCACCGCCCTGGGCTGGACTCTGGAGCAGGTGGCGGAGCAGGCCCAGGTCTCGGTCGGAATGTTGTCTTTGATCGAGACCGGGAAGCGACGGCCCTCACTACGCTCCTGGCAGCGGATTAGGCAAACGCTTGGCATGACCGAGCCGCTGCCCGAAGAGGCCTGGCAGCAGCAGCCGCGGGAGATCTCGGACGAGCTGGTCGCCACGCTCGGCGCCTGCCTAGCAGCCGTGCGGATCGCGACCCTGGCCGAGCTGGGCGAGGCGACCGGTGTGCCGATCTCGGAGGTGCGACTTGCGCTGCGCCGACTGGCCGAGCGGCTTGAGGCGGCAGGCATGGAGGTCCTCGACGACGGCAGTCACGTCCAATTGGCACCCGAGAGGCGCTTCCACGGCGCCGTTGCCCACCTGGTCCAGCCCCAGCAGCTGCCCCGGCTGACCCAGGAGCAGGCCGAGGTTCTGGCCATCGTGATCTCAGACGGCATGGCCACGCGGCGGCGGATTGAGGAGGTCAGGGGCGCGGCACAGCTCTCGATTGGTGCCGATGGTCCAGTCTCGCTGCCTCGGGATAGCTCCGAGACGCTGGCCCTGTTGCTCTCTCGAGGCCTGCTCTGCGCCGACCGGGACGATCATGCGAGCGGGCGTCCGCTGGTCTACCAGCCCACGCCGCGGCTGCTGCAACTGATTGGCGCGGAAACGCTCGAGGAGGCGAGGCGGGCGATGGTCCGGGATCCCGACGCCTACCGACAAGTCAGAGAGACGAGATTGTGAGTTGGTTTAGACGGAAGGACTTGCTCGACCAGACCTTCGAGGTCGCCATCATCCTCAAAGGTCTGGATGGGGTCTTAGAGGTTCTCGGTGGGCTGCTCCTCTTGGTGGTGACGCCCGCAACGATCAATCGCATCGTTGCCTGGCTCACCGAGCACGAGCTCTCTCAAGACCCCCATGACTTCATTGCGACTCATCTTCTCAACACCGCGCATGGCCTGACGAAATCGGCCGTTCTCTTCGGTTCGCTTTACCTTCTCTCGCATGGCGCGGTCAAGATCGTTCTCGTAGCAGCGCTGTTAAGGAACAAGCTCTGGGCGTACCCATGGATGATTGGCTTTCTTCTGATATTCATCGTCTACCAGATCTACCGGATGATCTTGGGGCCGTCAGCCGGGCTCGCAGCCCTCACCGCCTTCGACATATTCGTTGTCTGGCTAACGTACCGTGAGTACGGAAAACAGCGCTCCCGGCGGGCCGCACCGCGGGTGTTCCGCGTCCTCCGCTGAATCGCCAGAGCGCCCAGGGCCGCCCGGCGCTTCTCTGGACTTTTGCCTAGGCGACTCGAACGCGGCCGGCCCGTGGGCCTTTCGGGCTTGGCTCAATCTCGAAGGTCACAGACTCACCGCCCCTGAGTGCATCGAAATCGGCCTCGATACTACTCCGGTGGAAGAAGTACTCCTTGCCGTCGTCGGCGGCAATAAAGCCGAAGCCACGATCGGACGCGAGCTTCTTGATTGTTCCGCTCTGCATTTGCAGCTCTCCCTCTTGCTTCTCGAACCTGAAATCGGACCAACGTCGGGGGTCCGTTCGAGAAGAAGGAGGACGCCGCGGCGAAGCGCGCCCTGGCCCGGCGCTAGTTGCAGTTTAGCCAAGAGGAGGGGAGAGGAAGTCACGTGCCGTCGTATACGAGCGATATCTCACTCCTCGGGGGGAACGTAGGGCACGTGCAGCTGCTCCG
>JALZAW010000111.1 GCA_030948155.1 Candidatus Dormiibacterota bacterium
GCGATCGCGTGCTCACCGCCAAGCATTCGGTACAGCTGGACCGGAAGCTCAATGGCCCCGGCCGCCGCATCGAGAACGGCACCAAGGCAACCGTGCTGGAGCTCCGTCCGACCCAGCAGAGTCAGGAGCAGGCCGCCGTTGGCGGCTCCCTGCTGCTCCAGCTGCACGAGCCGCAGGGCGACCGTACTGTCCAGGTGGACCTCGATATCCCCTTAGAGCTGGGCTACGCCCGGCACGTGATGAAGGGCCAAGGCATGACAGCCGCGGACAAGGCCCCCAGCATGGACGCCGGGATCTCCGAGCACACCAGCGCCCAGAGCTTGTATGTGATGCTCTCCCGCTCCCAGGAGGGCACTCGCGTGCATGTGCTCCGCGCCGAGCTGGAGGAGCTGGGCGTCAACGTCAAGGAGCTGGAAGCGGCTCCGGTCGAGGTCCACGCCAGCGAGCCTGAGCTGGCGGAGGCCCAGCTCTCCCAGGAGTCCGATCTGGAAGCACTGCGCACATTCGGCGGCGCTCAGCTGCGCCCTGGTCAGGTGATCCACTTCGGCGAGCAGCTGCCGCTGCGCGAGCCCAGCGGCGTGGAGCAGGGCGAGCTGGGTGTGATCCAGTCCGTGCATCGAGGCGGCCTGACCTGGGACTTCGCTCGCGTCCAGCTGGTAGGTGGGCGCGAGGTCAACGTCTACCAGCCCGACCTGGTGGAAGCAGCCGCACCCGAGATCGGCCCAGAGGCTGTTTACGAGGCCCAGGCTCGACCTGAACAGCGGGACCCCTACTCGCCATCCAACCTGCCCCTGGTCAACGGCGCCATCCTTCAGCGCGGAGATCAGGTTCGCATGGGCGAGGCCGAGGGCAGGGTGGTCGAAGTCGAGCGCCATGCCCACAACCGCGCCCTGGTCGAGCTGGCCAGCGGCGAGCAGGTGCCCGTCTACGCCACCAGCCAGGTCGAGATCACTAAGACCGGCCAGCAGGTGGAGGCCGAGGAGGCCGCCGCCAGGACTCGCGAGGTCGAACAGGCCACCATCCAGGAGATCGCCGAGCACGCCGCTCGTGAGGGTCCCAAGCGAGCCATCGGCGAGACCAAGATGGATGCTCCTGGGGCCACCCGAATCACTCATCAAATCCAGATCGAGGGCAAGGAGCAGGATCGCGAGAGCGACGTGGAGACAAAGGTCCGAGATCTAGACCGCGATCGCCTGCACGTCGCTGAGCAGCAGCCGTCCGAACCCGAAGCCAGCCCAGAGCAGATCACCAAGCACTTACCCGAGCGACTGCGTGAGGCCGCGCAGCAGGCCCAGCAGGAGCCCGGGGTTGAACCTTCGGACTCCCAAGCGGTGGCACAGTCCGAGGCGGGCTCCAGCGGCGAGCTGGAGCAGCAGGCGGCCGAAGCCCAGCAGCAAGCCGAGCAGCAGGCCATCGAGCACAGCGCCGGCCAGGGCGCTCAGTACGAGGCCGAGCACTCGGCCCAGCACGAGGGCGCGGAGGTCGAAGCGAGTCGCTGATGCCCCGTCCCAGCCGAGGCCCCACCCACCGCGTCTACCTGACGCTGACCGAGATGCAGCACCGGCTCTTGACCGAGTTCGCCTCAGCCGGAGGCCGGGCGCCTGCAACCTTCGCCAGTGAGGTGCTGACTTCGATCCTGGACTCCGCTCTCACCGAGGACGGCGACATCGACCAGCGCCAGGTCGAGGCCACGATCAACGCCCTGCGGGGCGATCCCACCTTCCCCGCCAACATCCCGCGCTGGCGCCGTCCGCTCGACGCCATCCTGCTCGATACGGCCTGGTGGTCAGCCTGGTACCCAGAACTCTGCAGCCTGCTCGGCCGCGACAAGAACCGGCTGGGCTACAGCCGAGATCGGGTCACCAACCGCGAGGGCTACTTCGACCTCCTGGAGTTCCTCTTCCCCGCCCTGGAGGGGCCACGAGGACGCCTGACCTGGCGCTCCACCGACTACCCGATCGCCGCCGAGGCCCAGCGCCGAGGTGAGGGCGGCGCGCCGCTCCGCCCGATCTGGGAGCGCGTGATCCGGCACGTCGTATTAGCCATGACCGGTCTGGAGGAGGCCAAGAACCCAAGCCTTGCCATGGCGGTGGAAGATCAGATCCGGCACGGCTGGCTGAGCACCCTGCTCAGCCTCGTGGGGGAGGCATCCCCCGGTAAAGACGCCCTCCCCCACACGCCCACAGAGCGCCTGATCTAAGGGCTGGGCTCGATCTGCGATACGGCAGCTTCCGGCTGCGCTTGGGGCGCCGCCTCTACCTCCGCCTCCGCTGCGGCTGGGTGCGGCCCAAAGTCGGCTTCAGCTTGGCTCTCCGCCTGAGCTGCCCTCTCTACTCGGATCTCGGCTCGAACCTCAGCCGGATGGGCAGCTTCCCACTCCGCCTGCGCTGCCTCCAAGGCCGCGACCTCTGCTCGAATCGATTCCGCCTGCAGTCTTTGGTACAGAGTGAGCGTCTCCGGGTTGTGGATGTCATTGCCGCCATCCATGGCGTCCGCGAGAGCCTGCCCCTGCAGCGTTTGCAAATTGATGTACCTGAGGTGCGCGTTTTTGTCAGTCACCAGCCTCTTCCTCCTGTAGAGGACCGCCCACAAGCTGGCCAGCCCGCATAGCTGGCTGCTCCGCCTGCAGCGGCAATGCCTCATAGGTCGCCACCCCGGCCAGCTCCCGGAGCTGGTAGCGGATCAGCGCCTCCCGACTCAACTCCCGGTCCACGCCCACGATCGCCACCCGACCGTCCCTGGTCGGGAGGCTCAGATGTCGCCGGAATAGGAGGCCGGCGCCCAGCAGCAGGAACGCCGGCACCGCCACCAGAAGCCCGAGCCCCACCCCATGCAAGACCCCGGCCGTGATGGGGTCCCAGCTCGCTTCGATCGCCTGCGCGTGCTGAATCGAGGCCCGGTCGTGCTCGGCCTGTGCCGACCGCCGATCGGCGTCCGCGATCTTGGCTCGCGCCTCCGCCGCCCGCACATTGGGATCGCTCAGCATCACCGTCTGCTGGATCGAGCCCAGCGCCGCCGCCACTGCCAGCAGCAGCCCGGCCAAGGCTCCGATCGTCAGCACCAGCGCCAGCCGTCCGCCGAGCCCCCCGGAACGACCGGAGACGCCGACGTTGATCACGGCATCGCGCATCATCAGGCCACCTCCTCCTCGTCCTCGTTGCCCATGACGTGGAGAGGGTGAGCCTGAGCTGGCGTCCAAAGGCGCATCTCATGGCGGAGAAACGTCTTCACCGCCAGCGGAACCCGCACCGCCGCTGCCGGACGGTTCAGGTACAGCAACACGACCCAGCGGTTGGGGATCTCTCGGAGCTGACTCGGCGCCAGCACCCGCCGCCAACTCACGTGCTTGGAGCCGCGCGGGCCGTCGTTGGTGCTCGACTCACCCGGCGTGATGACTCTCTCGTCGCCAATCGCCGAACTGATCTTTTCCAGGCCCTGCTCATCGCCCAGGCCCCCGAAAATCTCCTTCGCCCGCGTCGCCGACCAGATCGCTTCCGCCGCCTCCACCCCCCAGTGCTCCCGGAGCTGAGCCAGCGACTGTAGCGACCAGGCGACATTCACACCCTGGCCGCCGCCCTGAGAGATCACCGACTCCAGGCCCGGAAGCGGCGCGCAATTGGCCATGTCGTCCAGGCTCAGCAGCAAACGCGCCGGCAGCCGGCCCTCCCGGTGCATCCGGTAGGCGGTCCGCACCAGGGTGTCGATGAGCATGGAGATCAGCGGCGCCACCGCCCGCTGGTGCTCGGTCTCGATCGGGATGTAGAGCGTTGAGCGCGACCGCAAGAAGGCCTCGAAGTCCAGATCCGTGCGTGCCGTGGAGCCCAGCACATTCGGATTGGAGGTCGCCGAGATGGTGGTCAGAGCCGCTGAGAAGAAGCCCTCCCGTTCCTTCTCGGCCGGCGAGTTCTGGATGCCTTCCAGCTCCTCGGCCCACTGATCCCCCAGCTCGCTGTTGAGGCTCCGAAGAATGCCGATCGGCTCGGCCAGGTTACGAGTGGCCAGCCAACGGCGGACCAGACGGAAGTCTCCCGGGCGGCTCGGGTGGTGAGCCGAAGCCAGGAAGCAGCCCCGCAGCAATGCTCCCGCCCCAGCCCGGAAGTGCTCGTGATCGCTGACGCCCTGCGCCGTCCGCGAGGCCGCCATCCAGCTCTCGACACGGAGCCCGATCTCGGTCGGATCGGTCGAGCTGGAAGGGCTGAACCTGATCCCACGCACCCCCTCGACGAGACCCCTCTCGTGGGGCGCGTAAACCAGGATCTTGCCCCCGAAGCGCCTGGCTAGACGCTGGCGCCTTCGCACCGTCAGGCGCAGCATCTCCGGCTTGGGGGCCACGCTCACGAGGCTCCCGCCCCAGAGCAGGATCTGGGCCACGCCGAGACCGCCCGTCTTGTTCACCCGCGGCGGCCCCACCGTGCCCGAGCTGTCTTCCGATCCGGCGAAGACCCAGCGGAAGGGACTCGCCCAACCCAGAAACAGCTGTTCCCGCCAGCACCAACGGGCCAGCGTGGTCATCCGCCAGTACGGAGCCGGCAGGTCGAAAGGTCTCCGTGCCCACCACCCCCGCACCATTAGGCCCGCGCTCACAGCCAGGGTCCCCGCCAGCAGCATCAGGCCCAGCCCACCCCGAGCCGGAGCTGGCGCTGTCCAGCTCAGCCAGCTGGCTGCGCCTCCTGCCGCCACGGCCTCGGCCAGCGGCAGCCTGCGCCTGGTCCCCTTCGGCTTCCTCTCTCGACTGACACGCATCACTCCCTCTCCCCCCTCCGTGCCTCAGCCACCGCGTAGCGATCAGCGAGCCCTGCACCGGTCGGACAGAGCCGGTGTACCGCCCAGAGCTGGTTCCGCCAGAGCCAGCAGATCCGGCACTCCGCGGCATGGCTGACCAACTGCTCGTAGATCAGCTCTGGATCACAGTCGCCTGGCGGTCCGGCCGCCAGGGCGGTGAACAGCGGCAGCTCCCGCGCGGCTTCCTTCAGCGTCGTCTCTCGACTGACTGGCATCGTTCACGACCTCCAACACCGGTCTGATGACGATGCGTTGACAGCCTCCCCGGCTACGATCTCTGCCGGGTTCGGCGATGCCAACACCATCGTCGGGCCAAGTCGGCGGCGGCTCGTTAGCGCGGGCCGTCGTCGGCGCTGATCTTACCCCGAACGCCCGTTCCCTGGGGCTGTCACAGTCCACGTTTTGGCCCTCCCTCCGCCACGTGTTGACAGCTTTCCCGCCCAAACCCGAGCGATTTGCTTCGTCGCCCCACCACCCGAGCTATTTGCTCGGATAGGGCGGCACTCGGCGGGGTACTGATAAGCTCGTGGAGCCGGTGACTGTGCCCGACATTCCGATCGGCAAGCGGGTCAAGTTCTACCGGGAGGGCCGCGGCCTGAGCCAGGCCGATCTGGGCAGCCGCGTAAACCTCGCCGAGGACTACATCTCCCAGATCGAACGCGGCGCTCGGACGCCCCCCGTCTCCACTCTCCAACGCATCGCCCGAGTCTTGGGCACCTCCATAAGCGCCCTGCTCGGCCACCCCAGCGTCGAAGGAGTTGTTGGCGATCCAGCCGCAGCGCATATCTATCGGGCCCTCACTGATGTAGCGAACTTGCGCCAGACCGCAGATGACCCTCCTGAGCTCCCGAAGCTTCGAGAGGACCTCGATCAGACCTGGGCCATATGGCAGGGAGGCGAAGGGACCTACACGAGGACTGGGCGCCTACTCCCAGACCTCATCCTCCGGATCGAGAAAGCCAGGCACTCCTTCCACAGCCCGGCCGAAGCCGACCTCCGGAGGGAAGCGGCACGAATCGCTGCGGATGGCTACTTCCTGGTTCGAATGTTCTGCAACTACATCGGCCGCGCCGATCTGGCGCTGTTGGCTGCCGACCGAGCCAACCGGGGCGCCGAGGATGCCGACGACCTTCTTCGACTAGCCCGAGCAGCCTGGGATGTCAGTTACGGCCTCATGCGAGACTGCGAGTTTGAAGGTGCCGGGCAAGTCGTCCTCCAAGCGATCACCGAACTGGAGCCTCGGGCCACAGATGACCAGCCGGACTTGCTCGCCATGTATGGACAGCTCCAGCTACACGCCGCCCTGGTTGCGGTGCGTCTGGCTGATCCCTGGACGGCTCGCCAGTTGATTCGAGACAAGGCCCTACCCGCCGCCAGAGTCGTCGGGGACGGAAACGTCATGTGGACCGCATTCGGCCCGACCAACTGCGCCATTCACATGGTCGCGATTGAGATGGAAGCCGGCCATGCCATCGAAGGCATCCGGCTTGCTGATCAAGTCGACGTCGCCCAGACTTCCGTGACCGAGCGCCGGTGCCGCCACTACATGGAAGTCGCGAAGTGCTACGACCTCAAACACGACGACATGGGCACCCTCACCCACCTACGGCTAGCCTGGGACAGCGCTCCTGAACACGTCCAGCACAACCCTGTCGTCCGCGACATGGTCCACGGGCTACTCCATCGCGCCAGGCCGTCCTATGCCCCGGAGGTTCGCAACCTTGCGAATCGAATCGGCTTGACGGCTTAGCCAGGCGTCCCAGCCGGACCAGCGCGTGGCGTGCGAAGCTGGCCGCCCCTCGTCCGGCGCTCACCCTGCCCTCCCGAGGTTGTTTGGTGTGGGCAAGCGCATCTCCCAACTCGGGGCTCCCCTTCGCGGTCTCTCAGCCCCGCCAACGGGTCGCTCTACACTGACGACTCGCCATGCCTGAGACGCACTTCGATCATTGGATAGCGCAGCGATACGAGGTCCTCTGGCCGGAGCTGTTCGACCCCGCGGTTTTGGAGCCGACGGTGGACTTTCTCGCCGATTTGGCAGGAGCAGGTCCCGTTCTCGAATTCGGCGTCGGCACCGGTCGCGTCGCGCTGCCTCTCAGCCGGCGAGGTGTTCGGGTGCACGGCATTGAGCTGTCGCCCGCCATGGTCGCTCAGCTACAAACTCAGCGGGGGGCCTCGGACATCACGGTAACCATCGGAGACTTCGCAACCGCAAAGGTTGACGAGACGTTCTCACTCGTCTACCTCCTCCGGAACACGATTACCAATCTCACCACCCAAGATGAGCAGGTCGAATCGTTCCTCAACGCGGCCGCGCACCTTGAGTCAGGCGGGTGCTTCATCATCGAGAACTACATACCGGAGCTTCGACGACTCCCGCCTGGGGAGACCATCCGTGTCTTGAACGCGACACCAAGCCACATCGGATTTGAGGAGTACGACGTCGCCAAGCAGATCGCCTTCTCGCACCACTACTGGATGATCGAGGGGGAGCTCAAGACCTTATCCACTCCGCATCGCTACCTCTGGCCATCTGAGCTGGACCTTATGGCACGTCTGGCCGGCATGACCCTCCGGGAGCGTTGGAGCAACTTGCAGCGAGAACCCTTCACGAGCGAGAGCCGAAACCACGTCTCGGTGTGGGAGAAGTCGCAGGACCGCTGAGCATGATGAGTCGCGTCGCGGGCTGGCGGCTCAGGCGGTGAACCGCATCACTACCGCCTAGACCCGCGCCAGGCCCTGCTGGCGCCTACCTCATCGGTGGATCGAGGCTTAGGAGAGGCCCAACCGTTCACGTTCCGATGCCAGCCGGCGGGCAGGATCCGCCGGGGAGCCTATGGCTTGGCCTGAGCCCTTCATGGCGAGTCGGGAGCGTCTGAGGCCGAAGGCTCGGTAGTCGGGACGTCTCGATCGGCGACGGCTCCATGCCCTTGCCCCTCACGGACGGCAGGGTGGCTCCGCTCCGTGCCCTGTCAAGCCGCTGCGCGGCTCGCTGCGCCAGCTTGCGCCCTCCGGGTGACAGGGCCTCCGCTCCCACC
>JALZAW010000112.1 GCA_030948155.1 Candidatus Dormiibacterota bacterium
GCCTTAGCTCCTCAAAGAGCATGCCCGCCTCATCCATCGCCACCCGGACGAGGCGATTCATCAGAGGCAAGATGAATCGGAAGGACGGGGAGACCGGCTCCGGCCAGTGAGCCGCATCACGCTCCCAATAGCCGGTGGGCACTTCGACTTCGATGGCGACAGGGTCGACCGTTTGCTCCGCGAGGCGGGTGATCGGTCGAGCCTGGAGCAAATACAGGCGGCCGCCCGCCAGGGCCCACTCAACGTCCTGCGGCGAGCCGAACTGTGCCTCAGCTCGCCTGGCCAGCTCCGCCACCTCTTTGACCTGCTCAGCGCTGATGGCATCCTCAGGCGCCACGTGGCAAACCGCCTGGTCACCGCGGACCGACCACTCGTCAGGAGAAGCCTGGCCCGAGACGAGCCGGTCGCCGAGGCCTCGAACGGCGCTGACGAGCGTCTCTTCGCGGTCACCCGTTACCGGATTGGCGGTGAATGCGACGCCCGCCGCCTCGGCCGGAACCATCCTTTGGATCAGCACCGCCATCGCCGCCGACGCCTGGTTCGGATGCTCTGCTCGGTAGGCGGTCGCCCGCGGGCTGGTAGCCGACTCCAGGCAACGGCGAATGGCGCCTGTCACCGCTTCGAGGCCGCCTGCGCCGAGCACTGACTCGAACTGCCCCGCGAAGGAGGCTCCTGGGAGGTCCTCGGCCACCGCTGACGAGCGAACCGCGACCTTGCAATCCCCGAGGGCGCCGAGAGCAGCTTCTAACTGCGTTTTTAGGGCGGACGACAGCTCTGTAAAGCCACCGCCGAATGCCTCGGTGCAGATGACGAAGCCGTCGGGAACCGGGAATCCGGCTTCGAGCAGGGCCGCCAGGTTTGCCGCCTTGGCGCCGGTCCGCGGCCTGTCCGCTGGCCGGATCTCAATAAGGGGAATCAGCGCCTTGCCGTAGGTCTGCGCTGCCATGGCGCAGACTCTAGATCCGCCTCAGGTCCCTGTCTGTCCCTCAAACGGGGTAATCGGAGGCGATAGAGCGGGGTAATTGGCCGCCATGAAGCGGGCCAGCTCGGCCCTGGAGCCGATGCCGAGCCGGACGTAGATCCGCTTCAGGTGGGTGGTGGCGGTGTGTGGGCTGATCACAAGCCGCTGCGCGATCTCGGAGCCCGTCAGACCGTCGGCAGCGAGCGTGGCAACCTCCAGCTCCCTAGGGCTGAGTCGGCCCACCGTGGGTCGACGAACCGGAGCGGGCCGCAGCCCCGCCGCCCGGAGAGCTCGCCGGGCCCGATCGCGCAGCGGGCGTGCGCCCAGACGTTCGAACTCAGTCAGGCTCAGCTCGAGTGCCACCCCATCCGGGGGATCCGTAAGCGGACCGAGGTCTAGACGGGTGCGCGCCGCATCGAAGGCTGCACCTCTCTCTGCCAGGCCCTCCGCAGCCGATGAGAGGCAGGTGACCGCCGCTTCTTGCTGGCCGAGCTTGAGCAGCGCCAGACCCTCCACCCTCAGACCAAGGCAGCGGACGTAGCCGAGGTTCGCGCCAGGCGCCGCCTGCATACGGCGCGCCGAAGCCAGCGCATCGACAGCATCTCCGGCCAGCACCCTCGCCTCGGCCAGCAAGCAGCTCAAGAAGACACCTACCGGCCCAGCGATCTGCGCCGCTGGCAGGCGCGCAATTCGCTCCGGCTCATCCCACGCGAGAGCCATGTTCACTCCGGCCAGGACCATGACGGCCCGAACGTGCTCGTCGGCCAGGAAGGGTTCAGCTGCTTGGAGGACCGCCGCGAACCTCGCCTCAGCCAAGTCGCGCTCTCCGCGCCAGGCGAGGACCATGGACGCCACGGCCAAGAACCCCGCCAACCGGCGCTGATCCTGCCGGCGCCCAAGGAAGACCCCCCTATCGGTAGTCTGCATGGCCGCATCCCACTCGCCGAGGGAGAACTGATTAAAGGCCAGCGACCACAGAGGCCGCAGCTCGAGACTGGGCGACCCCAGTCTCCGGACCAGCTCGAGCGCTTGAAGAGTGTAGTTCGCTGCAGTCCGCGGCTCGCTGAAGACTGCTACCCGAGCCAGCGCCTGGCAAGCTCGCAGCGCAAGCACGGGCTCGCCCGCTTCTTGGGCGGCGGTGAGCGCCTGGAGCCCGTCCTCCCAGGCCTGGGCATGGTCACTCGTCGCCACGTCGGCGCCCGCGAGGAAGGCTTCGGCTCGGGCCTTGGGCGAGCCGAGCGCAGTCGCCAGCTCGAAGAGTCGGCCGCGGCATTTCAGCATTCCTGACTCGTCGCCGGCTCGGCTGAGGACTGTAGCCTTCGCGAGGAGCAGCGCGGTGTGCTCGGTCGAGGGCGGCAGTCCCTCAACACTCTTTAGCCCTAATTCGAGCAAACCCAAGGCCTTCTCCGGCTGGCCGCGGTCGGAGCTCAATACGGCCATCTGCCGAGCCACCCGAGCCACCGATTTCGGTTCTGGAGCCCTCCGGAACGCCGCCAGCGCCTCGGACCAGACCCCCAACGCCGCACCGCTTTCCCCGATCTGCTCCCAGGCCTCACCTAGCCGCTCCAGCAGCGGGGGCACTAGCTCGGGGCGATCCTGGCGGGCCAGTTCCAGCGCCGATTGGAAGTTGCGAACGGCCTCCTCATAGCCGAACTGGTCACGTGCGCGCTCGCCAGCCGCCATCATGACTTCGAGGGCTCGCCGCCGGTCGGCCAGTTCGCCTGACAGCCGGTAGTGGCGAGCAAGGCGAAGGAGATCCACGGGCTGGCTCGCCTCCAGTGACCGAGCCAGCGCCAGGTGTGCCATCCGACGGGCGATCTCGGACATCTCGGCGTAGGCCACCTCCTGGATCAAAGGGTGGCTCAAGCGGTAGGCCACCGAGCCCTCGGCAAGGCCTTCGACCAGCAGCCCGGTCGCGCGCAGCTGACCAAGGACCGCCTCCAAACCTTCGGGGGATATGCCGATCGCCGTCACCAGGACTCTGTGAGGCACAGCGTCCGCGGCGACAGCCATCAGGTCGGCCACGCGGCGGCCAATGCTTGGAAGCTCTTCCAAGCGTTGCAGCATCAGCTCCCGCAGCAGAGGAGGAAGCATGTGATCAGAGGTGCTGGCCAACATCCAGCCGCTGGCCGTCTTCACCGCGTGGCCAACTTCCACCATGGCTTGGAGGATCGTTCGCGCGAATAGGGGCGTGCCCGCCGAGCGCGCTACCACCAGCTCGACCAGAGCCTGCTCCGGCTCGCCGCCCAGCAGGTCACGCGCCAGGGCGGCGGTCTCGGCTGGCTGCAATCGGCCGAGTCTGACCTCGTCGATCCTCAGTGCTCGCCGAAGCAACTGAAGGAATGGACGTACCTGGTGTGGATGGATGCTGTCGCTGCGGTAAGTGATGATCAGGAGGAAGCGGCTGGAGGCCAGGCTACGTACCGCGTGGCCGAGCATCTCGAGCGAGGCCGTATCGGCCCAATGGGCGTCGTCGAGGAGCAGCGCGACGGGGCTCTTCGCGGTCAGACGTTCGAGCAGACGGGTCACCGCTTCGAAGAGTCGAGCCTTCTCAAGGGCCGGATCCCCGAGCGGCTCCGGCGGGGGCAGCTTGAGACCCGCGAACAACCGGCCCAGGTCTGACAGCCCCATGGTGAGCGCCGTCAATGCCTCGCGACTGACCTGGCGGAGGTGGACCCCGACGGCTTCCAGAATGGGGGCGTATGAAATGCCTCCCTCCAGAGGTGAACAGCTCCCGCACAGCGCGAGAAAGCCTCGGCTGCGGGCCAGCGCCACAGCCTCTTCGGCTAACCTCGTCTTGCCGATCCCTACCTCACCCGAAACGAGGAACGCCACGCCGGCGCCGAGGCTCGATTGGTCCAGGGCTCTCGATAGACGGGTCATCTCAGCGCTCCGCCCGATGAGGGGTGTCACCATGTGCCCTAGGCCAGGATGCTACTGTCGCCAACAGCCTTTGAGTCGGTTAGTGCCGATTCGAATCAGGACTGCGCGCGGAGCAGCGGACGTATCGGGCCAGAGCGCATATCGACTGCGGCCGGGCGCCGGTCATCGTCGAGGCGCTTGGCGAGCGAGAGGGATGGTTCACGACGTCGATAGAAGAGGGTTGGAGCGGGAGACGGGCTTCGAACCCGCTACCTCAACCTTGGCAAGGTTGCGCTCTACCGAGTGAGCTACTCCCGCGTCCCGATCGCTGCCCATGTTACCCAAAAGGCGGCTGCCGTCCCTGCAGCCCCCCCGGGGGGCGCGGCGAAACCTCCCCGGTCGCTAGGCCGCCATGTGGAGCCGGACGACCGTGCCCGAGTCGAACCGTCGCAGCTGAACGAGGCTGCACAGCTGGTTCGCCACCCACACGCCGCGGTGGCTCTCCTTGTCGCTCGGCGGCCACTCCCGGCCGGCCAGTGGGTCGTAAATCCGTTTTGCGGAGCGAATCTCGCATACGAGCGCGTCGTCGACCCGCCAGATCCGGAGGCGGCCGCGCGGGTCACTCAGGCCACGGGCCACCGCCATGACGGCGATCAGCAGGTCGTCTCTCTGCCCCTGGCTGAGGTTCACCTGGGAGGCAAGTTCGGAGACGAAGCTCCGGAGGACGACAGGAGCGAGGTCATCCAGCACCATCTCCGGCACAGCGGGTGGCGGCTGTGGCAAGGGCCTGGTCACGGTGGCCGCCGCTGCCTCCAGTCCGCGATAGTCGCTGCTCGGTCGGTGGCCGCCGCGGCTGACCAACACTGGATGGCTGCGCCGCGCCTCGTCGATCACCGCTGGAGCCAGCGCCCGGACGTCGTAGGGGCACAAGAGGGTCAGATCGGCGCCGGTCGCGAAGGCCAGGTTCAGGAGAGCTTCGTGATGCTGGGACTCTTCCAGCTCCGCCGCTGTTCGCTCGGGCCAGATGGGCTCGCCGATACCCCGGGCCGGGCCCTGACCGCCGTATCGCTCGAGGAACTGGCACCACATAGGGATGATGCGTGCGGGATTGCCGCCGATACCGGCCATGTCGGTCCAGTGGACCAGGCGGCCCTGGTCGGCGAGCCGGCGCCGCAGCAGATCGATCTTGGATGCGGCAACAGCCACCTGAATGGGCTCGCGGGCGGCGATTCCTTCTCGAATGAAGCTGAGCGTCCCGTCTACGAAGCCGGATTCATCTGAGTAGAGAAGGGCTTGATGTTGAAAGCCGCCCGACGCCCCCAGGGCAGCATGAGCTGAACCAGCCATTGAATTCGATTTTCATCGTACCAGCCGGTTGCGGCAGCGGCCCTAGGGGCCGAGCTCTTCCAGCCGCCGCACCCAAAAGGTGAGGCGGCGCTGGTAACGATCGGTCAGGGCCGGGGCGAAAGGTTGGGCCTCCGAACGCAGAAACTCGACCAGCTCCGCGTATACCGCGACCCAATGCACGGCCTCATCCGCGTTCGCCGACGTGGGCGCTTCACCAGGCAGCAAGCGATCGCCGTCCGGATCTTCTGCGTCCAGTCGCAAATCTCGCCGATCATCCAACATCTCGGCTCTCGCCTGGCCCCGCTCGTTGCGTTGCCGGCCGGTCGGTGGCAGGACGGCCGCCGCCCCGATCGTCCCAACCGCCTTCCGTGCACGCTCGCGGAAACGTCGGTGGAGACGCGGCAAAATCCCTGCCGCGTCAACAAAATTGACGGGTGAAATGATTTCTGTATATCCTTGCTAACACGTTAGCCATGCGTAAGACTATCAAGGATCCGGTTCTCAAGAGGACGGCGGCCGGCCCTGACGAGGAGCCGTCGCGCGAAGAGTTGCGCAAGGGCGATGTTCGGGAAGGCGAACCGGCCAGCGGCGGCACTCCGGCGGGCAGGACAAGCCTGGAGGAGGTCCGCCGCGGCGGTTTGATCGGGATTCTCCACCTGCTGGGCCCGGGGCTGATAACCGGAGCAAGCGACGACGATCCGTCCGGCATCGGGACCTACTCCCAGGTCGGCAGCCAGTTCGGATACGGCATGCTCTGGACCGCCCTCTTCACCTTTCCGATGATGGCTGCGATCCAGGAGCTGTGCGCAAGGATTGCTCTCCAGACCGGCGTCGGGTTGGGAACGTCGCTGCGCCGAAAATTCCCCGCGGCACTGGTTGGAGCCTGCGTGGCCGCGTTGCTGATCGCGAACACCATCAATCTCGGCGCCGACCTGGGCGCGGTGGCGGCCGGCGGTTCCCTCCTTACTAGGGGCACGGTACCGGCCATCTGGCTGATCCTGCCGGTTGCCCTGCTGGTCGTGTACTTCCAGTTCTTCCTCAGCTACACAACCATCTTCAAGATCTTCAAATGGCTTTCTCTGGCTCTCTTCGCTTACATCATCACCGGCCTGATCGCACACCCATCGCTGCGCACCGTCCTGATCGCCACGTTCGTGCCGCATATTGAGTTCTCGAAGGACTTCCTGGCCGGACTCGTGGCGGTGTTGGGGACGACCATCTCTCCCTACCTGTTCTTCTGGCAGGCCTCCGCCGAGATAGACCAGATGCGGGCCGCCGGCAAGATGACGGAGAGTCAGCGGCGGGGTGTCAAGCTCAGCGAGCTGAAGGCCGCGCGCGTGGACATCGTGATCGGGATGGCGTTCTCCCAGATCGTCATGTACTTCATCATCCTCACATCGGCGGCGGTCCTTCATGCGCATGGCAAGACCGATGTCCAAACGGCCAACGATGCCGCGCAGGCCCTGGCTCCCTTCCTGGGTCCATTCGCCTTTGTCGCCTTTTCTCTGGGCTTGATCGGAACCGGGCTGCTTGCGATACCGATCCTCTCCGGCTCCGCCGCCTATGCGTTGAAGGACTTCATGGGCTGGAAGGGGGCGCTTTCCACCAAGCCCAGCTACCGGCCGACCTTCTACGGCATCATCGCTGCCGCGACCACATTTGGCGTGGGCATGAACTTCCTGCACGTCGATCCCATCAAGGCCCTCTTCTACGCAGCCATGATCAACGGGCTCGTGGCTCCGCCGCTGATGGTCCTCATAGTCCTGCTCGGAGCGGACCGAAAGGTCATGAAGGACAAGGTGAGCGGAACCCTGAGCAAGGTGCTGACGTGGATCGGCACGGCGGCGATGACGGCGGCTGCGGCGGCCCTCATTGTGGTGACCGTCGTCCTCAAGTAATCCGGCCGGCCGCCAGGCCGGCGTGCCGCCCCGACGCGGCCGCTACTGTAGGCCAGGTGCGAGTGGCGACCTGGAACGTGAACTCCGTGAAGCAGCGGATGCCCCGGCTGCTCCCGTGGTTGGACCAGCGGCAACCTGACGTCGTGTGCCTCCAGGAGACGAAGCTGGCGGACGGCGCCTTCGCCGAGCTGCTCGGCGGCGAGCTTGCCCGGCGAGGCTACGCGACCGCCCACCACGGCGAGGCGCAGTGGAACGGGGTGGCGATCCTCTCACGCGTAGGGCTGGACGACGTCGTGGTCGGAATCGACGGCGCGCCGGGCTTCCCCCACCCGGAGGCGCGAGCGGTTTCCGCGACCTGCGGCGACGTTCGTCTGCACTCGGTGTACGTGCCGAACGGACGGGTGCCGGACTCGGATCACTACCGCTACAAGCTGGCCTGGCTCTCCGCATTGGCGGGGGCGGTGAGCGCCGGTCCGCAGTCCACGATTGTGTGCGGGGACATGAACATCGCGCCGACCGACGCCGACGTCTTCGACCCGGACGCCTACATCGGCCAGACCCACGTGACACCGGCAGAGCGGGCGGCGCTGGGTGACCTGGTGGCACGAGGCCTGCATGACGTGGTTCGGGATCGCTGGCCCGAGGCCCGGATCTTCACTTACTGGGACTACCGGGCGGGGATGTTCCACCAGGACATGGGGATGCGGATCGACCTGGT
>JALZAW010000113.1 GCA_030948155.1 Candidatus Dormiibacterota bacterium
GAGCAAACGGTCGACCCTGTCGCCATCGAAGTCGAAGTGCCCACCGGCTACTGGGAGCGTGATGCGGCTCACTGGCCGGAGCCGGTCTCCCCGTCCTTCCGATTCATCTTGCCTCTGATGAATCGCCTCGTCCGGGTGGCGATGGATGAGGCGGGCATGCTCTTTGAGGAGCTAAGGCTGCAGGAGGTCGGAGGCTGGACCTACATGGGGATAGTGCCGCTCGGTGGCAAGGACCGGAAGCCACCACCAGCCTGGCTGAGCCGCATGCTGATGCCGGTCATGTTTCGTGTGATGCCGAAGCTGCGGAAGCGCGTCCGCAGTAGCCAGCGCTTCCTGGCCTCCGACCGCTGCGGCCAATACATCGAGCTCTGGCATCGCGAGTGGCGGGCGGACGCCGCTGCTCGCATCAAGGAGTTCCGGACAGTCGACCTGAAGGCGCTGAACGATGACGACCTCGACGGCCAGGTCGCGGCTAGGATCGACTTCGCGGAGCAAGGATGGCTCCGCCATTTCCGCCTTCAATTCCCCGATCATCTACCGCCCGCGGAGCTCGTGTTCTTCTGCCAGGACGAGCTGGGTCTGGGGGAGAACCACGCCCTTCAGATGCTTTCAGGACTGTCCGCGAAGACGACTGAGCCGGGCCACAAGCTCGCTGAGCTCGCAGCACTCGCGCAGCGCAGTTCCAACCTTCGCCGGATGCTCGAGGACGCGACCTACGCCACAGGGACGCTCCGAGCCGCTGATCCCGGGTTCGCAGTGGCATTCGAGACCTATCAGCGGGAGTATGGTTGTCGGTCGCTCCGCATGGAGCCCGCCGAGAAGACCGTAGCCGAATGCCCGGAGCTCGTGCTCGGCCTCATCCGCGACCAGCTCGCGCGCCGGTACGACCCTGAGGCAGAAGGGCGGTTGCAACATGACCGGAGGGAGGCAGCCCTGGCCCGGGCGAGAGAGCTCCTCGTCGGCCGAGATCCCGTCCTAGCTGCGCACTTCGAGCACTTGGTCAAACGGGCTCAGCGGGCTTACCCCGTCCGAGAGGACAACGAGTTCTACCTAGTGAGCGCACCCACGGCTCTCTATCGATACGTGCTACTGGAGATCGGCCGGCGGCTGCTGGATCGTTGCCAGGTGAGCAATGCGCATGACGTTTTCTTCCTGGAGATGGAGGAGGCCCGCGCAGCGCTGGGCCTCGGGGGCGATCAGAGGGCGCTCATCAAGCGGCGCCAGGGGGAGCTTGCCTGGGTTAAGGCTCACCCAGGGCCAAGCGCGTACGGCCAGAAGCCCGGCGAGCCACCACCGCTGGACGGCTTGCCGCCTGCAGCGCGCCTGCTGACAAAGACGCTGCTCTGGATGTTCGAGGGCAATGTGGCCCCAGTCGCGAGCGCGCAGCGGCACGACCAGCGAGCGAGACACTTGGCAGGCGTGGCCGGTTCGCCGGGACGCTACCGGGGCCCGGCGCGTGTGATCCTGGGCGAGGCCCAGTTTGGCAAGATCCGCGCCGGCGACGTGGTCGTCTGCTCCAGCCCCTCGCCGGTGTGGTCGGTGATCTTTCCGAGCGCCGGCGCCCTGATCACGGATGCCGGCGGCATCCTCGCTCATGCAGCGCTGATCGCCCGCGAGTACGGTGTGCCGGCAGTGCTCGCCACCGGCAACGGCACTCGGGTTCTACGTGACGGCCAGGTCGTAACGGTGGATGGAACGGCCGGCACGGTGGTCATCGAGGGCTGATGACGCTCAGCGCTTGCGAACTCGGCTTTTTGACCGAGGCCCTCGCCGCCTCAGCAGCCGTGGGATCCGCGGAGCAGCTCGGCGTGCTGGACCGGCTGGCCCGTGGTCCGGTCGATGCCGCTAGCCTAGCCCGTGACTGCGCGCTGAGTCAGCGAGGCACGCGCTTGCTGCTTTCCGCCCTCGCCAGCCTCGGCCTCATTCGGGCCGCGGGCGGTGGCGCCTTCCGGTTGAGCGAGCCGGACCTCGCGATGCTTGTCCGCCAGTTAGCTGTCTGGGATCGCCTGAGCAACGCGATCCGCAACGACCATTCGGTGGTTGCAGTGGAAACTCCGAGTAGCGCCGAGGCCGTCTGCCAAGACGTCGTGCCTCACTTGGCCCGACTCGATGGGTACCTGCCGGATCACTTCGCCGACCTGGTGGGGGACGCTGCCGTCCGAATCCTTGACGCGGGTGCCGGAGCCGCACCCTGGAGCCTCGTGCTGGCGATGCGGAATCCGCAATGCTTGGTTACGGCGGTGGACCGGCCCGAGGTGCTGGAGTCGACGCGGCGCGCGGCCGGGGACGCCGGTCACCAAGCTCAATTTAGGTTCCTGGCCGGAGACCTGTTCGAGTTTGACTTCGGAGAGGACTACGACCTCATCATTGCCGCCAACCTCTGCCACCTCTTAGAGCCGGGGGCCAACGGCAGACTGCTATCGCGGCTTGGCCAGGCTCTCATCCCACGCGGACGCCTTGCAATTGTGGACGTGCTACTCGCGGAAAGCCTCGACCGCCCGCGCGCCTCGGCTCTTTATGCCCTCAGCCTAGCGCTGCACACAAGGGCGAGCCGCGTGTACACATTCTCGACCTTTGCTGCGTGGTTGCGAGATGCCGGCTTCGTTTCGATTGAGCACTGGCCTCTCGGCGGCTCGCCACCTCTGAGCCTTATCACCGCACGGCGCCCAGACTAGGGAGCAGTGAGCCGTGAGCAGGCTGGCCGTCTGCGACTTCAATATCCAGACTAGCCTCTCGCTAAACGCCCTCTCTCTGCCACGTCGGATTTCTCCAACGGTGCCCGCACCATTGGCTGTACATCACGCGCAAGCAGCAGCGTGGCCGTCTCCCTTGGCGGCAGCGAAGTGTCTGGAGGCTGCTTCGGTCTGCCGATGGCGACATCCGTGCGACTCCTGATTGTCAGAGGCCGGTCCGACGTGTCAGGGAGAGGTGAACCCTGATCAGAAGTTAGAGCCAGGGGTGTCCAGCGGGGCGACGTGGAGTCGGAGGGTCAGACGAGTTCTTGTCAGGTAATTGGAGGTTCATGGTGCAGTTGGAACAGAGCGTGCTAATCAGGCCCGAAGACGGTGAGCTCGTCTGGTTCGGTGGAGTCGGCGCCCAGTTCAAGCTTTTTGGAGAGCAGACGAGAGGCGCCTTCTCGCTGATCGTCCAACCGGTGGAGCCGGGTCGACTGGCGCCACCCCACGTGCACTGGGGCGAAGACGAGTTCTCGTACGTCCTGGAGGGAGAACTCGGCGCCCGAGTTGGCGATCACGAGGTGGTGGCTGGGCCTGGGTCTATCATCCTGAAGCCCAAGGGCGTTCCACATGCTTTCTGGAATGCCACCTCGAAGCCGGCCAAGTTCATCGAGATCATTTCGCCGCCGGGCTTGGAGGCCTTCTTCGTTGAGTTCTCCGACATTTTTCGGACCGGTGAGTTCTCACGGCTGGACGCCCTTGGAAAGAAGTACGACATGGAGTTGGTGGAGGGTTGGACCGAGGAGCTGACTGCAAAGTACGACCTCAAGCTGCTGGGGCAGTAGCCGCAATCAGCAGCCGAGGGAGAAGCCGATCAGTGACAGTGCCGTCCCGCAATCGACTGACGCAGCGGCGCCTTGCTGCGCAGTCCGTTTTAGGAGATCACAACGTGATGGAAGCCAGCCAGAAGCGTGAACGGCCCAACCAGGACATCTTTCTGGTACTCGACTAGGGCAGGGTAGGGCCGCAGCGCAGGCATGGGCGTCAGGGAGAGCCGGCAATGAGGAGTGATGTCAAACCGCGCGACATTCTCCGCAAGGGTCTCACCAGAACCGGTTTCCGTCTTCTTGTGCCAGGGGCACTGATGGTTCGCATTTGTGTAGGCGTTGCAGTGGCCTGTCTGGGCATCGGGCTGAGTGTAACCCTCCCCCTGATGGTTTCCTGGTGGATGGCCGCGCATCCACCGGTCAACCTGCCACCCCCGAACTGTCCTCCCGGCAGTTACCTCTACGCCCGCAGCCTCATTGGAGGCAAGTGGGAAACTCCTGTCTACCACTGCTTCCGGGACGCGGATGAGCGCGAGTACACATGGGTGGAGACCCGTCCGACATAGAACGCTCCTCGAACAGCCAGTCATGTCAAGAGGTAGGGAGCGCCCGAGCAGCAGGAAGTCGCGTGAGCGGCATGGGGCCGTCGGGAGGGTGAGCGTGTAGGCGGCGGTTGAGGCCATCTTCACGAGAGCGCCCGTCCCCGGGGGCACGGTGGAAGCCAGCCAGTCGCGTCGCTCCACCTCCGTCGACGGCCAGCGGTCGCGGAAGCATCCGCAGGGCTCTAGTGCATATCGTGTGAGGGACCGGAAACGGATCGGCGCGCTCTGGCTGGCCGTCAAGGGTGGCGCTGGCCTGGTGAGAGCTTGGCCTTCGTCGCCGCGGGTCTAGCCAAACCTGGACGGGCAGAGCCCAGCGGTCGCCGCGCTTCGTTCTGGGCACGACTTGCGCCGAGGCCCTGCTTATCGTCTTGGAGGGTCGGGCCCTGGCCCGGCATGCTCCCATTGCCACCAGGAGGCTCGGCGTCCGTGCCGCGGGCTCTGCTTGGCCTGAATACGGCGACCCTGGTCCACCGTGTCCACCGACTTGGCCGTCAGTTCTCTGTCAGCCCTGGACACGTCTGCCAAGCGAAGCCGCTGCCGGCTGTACGGGTCAGAGGCGGTCCCTAGGCCAGCTTCGACGTATGGGACCATCGCGGTACGTCGTCGGCGCGGCCGTCCCTCCAGATGGACGGAGGGCAGCCTTTCAGGGTTACGGTGGGAGCAGGTGCTCCGCCCGCGTCGGGGGTTCAGAAAACGCGAGGGCCGCCTCCTCGATCTCTCTGTCAGTCCCCGTCAAGCGGCCGCCATGATGCTGGCGCATGTGCTCCTCCCAGGACGGAACGCTGAACATCTCGACGAAGCGATTCGGTCGCTCTGCGTCCCTGTACAGCTCCCAGCGCGTCGCCCCGGTTCTGAGTCGAGACTCGCGAAGTTGGGCCATCGCCTCCAGGAAGGCCGCCTGCCGCTCGGGCGCGACGGTGAACTCGACCTGCACCACGACCGGCCCGGTCTCGGGCTCGGGGTCGAAGGCGAGCCGCGGGTCGACCCAGTAGATGTTGGCCGGCTGGGGATCGAGGTGGCCGGTCTCGGGTACCAGCCAGACCATGCCGGCGATGACCCCGGCCAGCAGCACAACGGCTGCGAGGAGGACCGTCAGCTGCAGGCCCACCTGGTTAGCAACGAGTCCCCAGATCAGTGCCCCAGCTGACTGTGAGCCCGCGAAGGTGATCGCGTAGATGGCCAGGCCCCGGGCGCGGACCCAGATCGGCAGGACCAGCTGAAGCTCGGATACCAGCGTCGAGGTAGCCGCCATCCAGGCCAGCCCGGCGACGACCAGGGTGGCCAGGGCCGCCTGAAAGCTTGGGACCAGGATGATCACGGCCAGCACTGCGGCGTAGAGGACGCCAGCTGCGCCGAGGATCCCGTTGGTGGACAGGAGGGTCCCCAGCCGTGGGAGCAGCAGGGCGCCGACGATGGCTCCGACTCCCAGACCGCCGAACAGGGCGCCGAAGCCGTCGGCTCCCAAGCCCAAGCGCTGAGTGGCGATCACGGGCAGTAGCGCCCACAGCGCCGTCGCCGGCGCGATGAAGATGATCGCCCGGAGCAAGATGCGTCGCACCACCGGGTCGTGCCAGACGTAGCGCCCGCCGGCGCGGAGGGCCGGCACGAAGCGCTCCCGTCCGCTTCCTGGTCCCGCCTGGGGGCGGCGCCAGGAGAACAGCGCGATGGCGAGGAAGACCGCGGAGACCGCGTTCAGGGCGAAGACCACCGGCACGCCGCCCAGGTGGGCGATGACCAGCCCGGCCAGTGCCGGTCCGATCGCCATGGACACGTTGACGCTGACGAGATCCAGTCTGGACGCCGCCCGCAGTTGTGTCCTGGGTACGAGCTCGGGGATGGTAGCCCCCCAGGCGGGGAGACGCAGCGCCAGGCCAGCGGCCAGGGCGAAGATGAAGACCAGCAGCAGAGCCGGGGGCATCTGACCGGCGGCGGTGAGCACGGCGAGCAGGATGCCGACGAAAAAGAAGTACGCCTGAACCGTGAACAGCAGCCAGCGCCGGTCGAAGGAGTCGGCCAGGACCCCTCCGGGTAGAGCGAGCAGCATCACGGGCAAGGTGCTCGCCGCCTGCACCAGCGAGACCAGCGCGGCCGCGTTGGGCGCGTCGACGACCAGCCACTGGGCGCCGGCGTTCAGCATCCAGGTGCCGATCCAGCTGAACAGCACACCGAGCCACAGCCAGCGAAAGGCTCGCTGCCGCAGCGGCGCCCATGCCGACGAGTCTGCAGCGGCCGGTGCCGAAGCGGGCACGCCTGAAGCCGCCGGCTGCCCCACGCCCCCTTCCCCGGGCTGCGTCATTTCACCCTACGGCAACTGCACCTCAGCACACCCTCGCTCCCCTTGCTCTCTATCTTCTGTGAAAGAACTCACCAAAGACTTACTGGAGGACCACCGTCGTCTGCGATGGCTGCCTTTGCTTGTGCTCCTCTTACTGTTGGAGGCCTGCGGTGAATCATCCGCACCACCCCCACCCCTTGAATCGTCGCCCTCCACCTCAGCGGGCGGTATAGCCTCCGTCCACGGGGAGCGCGACGCCGATGACGAAGCTGGCGGCTGGGCTGCAGAGCCAGAGCACGACCGCAGCGATCTCATCCGGCCGCCCGAGGCGGTCGATCGGCTGATTCTTCACAGCCTCTGCCATGTCGAGCTCCCCCCTCGTGATCATCTCGGCGACCATCGGGGTCTCGATAGTCCCCGGGCAGACCGCGTTGATGCGTATGCCGCGCGGCGCGTATTCGAGCGCAGCGCTTCTGGTGAGGCCGATCACGCCGTGCTTGGATGCGTGATAGGCGGCACGGCCGGGAAGTCCGACGAGGCCCCCAAGCGAGGAGCAGTTGACGATAGCGCCGCTGCCCTTCCCGCGCATCTGGCGCAGCTCGTGTTTCATGCAGGACCAAACGCCGCGCAGGTTGATCGCGTTCACCCGGTCGAAGATCTCGGCCGGCTCGTCGGCCGCGTCGCTCGGCGGGGCCTGGATCCCGGCATTGTTGAATGCCATGTCCAGCCGGCCAAAGGTCGCGACCGCACGCTCGACCATGGTCGCGACCTCGTCCTCCTTGGACACATCGCAGATAACGCTGATCGCCTGATGACCGGCTGCGCTCAGACCGTCCGTGGCGGCGCCAAGCGCCTCCTCGTTTATATCGGCGAGCACAACGGCGGCACCCGCTTGAGCGAAGGCTTGTGCGGTGGCGAGCCCCATGCCAGAACTGGCACCAGTAACAAGGGCAACCTGGCCCTTGAAGTCGTACGTCGGGTTCATGAGTGCATTGCCAGCATCAGTTACGTTTCGGTTCAGGGCCGGAGTAGGACTTTGATCGCTCGCCGCTGGTCCATGGCCTGGTAGCCGGCGGCGGTCTGCTTAAGGGGCAGTTCGAGGTCGAAGACCTTGCCCGGGTCGATCTGGCGGTTCCAGATCAGGTCGACCAGCTGGGGCAGGAAACGACGCACCGGGGCGGGACCACCGTGCAGGTGCAAATGGCTGAAGAACAGGCCATCGCCGGACAACTCGACGCCGTGGGAGACGCCCACGTAGCCGACGTGCCCGCCCGGGCGGGTGGAGCCGATGGCCTGCGTCATTGCCTCCTGCGTGCCGACCGCCTCGACGACCGAGTGCGCACCGAGTCCGTTCGTGAGGTCCTTGATCTTGGCCACCCCGTCGTCGCCGCGCTCTTCGACGATGTC
>JALZAW010000114.1 GCA_030948155.1 Candidatus Dormiibacterota bacterium
GCCTAGCACGGTGCGGTAGCGGAAGAGATCGATCCAGCGGATGCGGGGTCCGGCGGCCCTATCCTTCTCGTCCTCAGCGCGTGCCCCCTGCTCGATATAGATCAGCTCCTCTTTCTTTAGCAGTGGATGCTGGCGTGGCTGCCTGTAGAAAAGGAACCAGGCGATGGCCCAACCCAGGCCGAGGGCTCCCGTGATCACGAAGGAAGCCCGCCAGCCCAGCGTTGCGATGATGGCGGTGACAATTGGCAGGGACAGTGCGGTGCCAAAGCGAGCCCCGTTGTCGAAGATGCTGGTGGCAAAGGCCCTCTCCCGGATGGGAAACCACTCAGCGGTGGCCGCCGTGAAAACCGACCACCAGGCAACTGCGATCGTGTACATGATACGAGCGCCGATGCGGTCGGCAAAGTAACCCGCCGGCAGCTGACCGGTGGCGTAAGTGATGAAGAAGGCCCCCAACGCGAGTCCCACCAGACTGGGCGAGATGTGCAGCTCATTCTGGATAAAGGGCACAGCGACGCCCAAGTTGGCGCGGTCAACGTAGTTGATGGTGGTGCCCAAGAAGGCTATGAAAACCATGGCCCAGCGGAGATTGCCTCCAGCCAGTACACGTTCCCGCGCTAACGGAGACTCCTTGACCGCCATGACAACCCTCCAGGTATTGACTACCAGTCAGTATGCCTATTAACTCCGGAGGTGGGGGTGTTAGCGAACACACAACAGGTCGGTCGACAACCCACCTACCGTGTGGCGGATGCGTACGCTGGATGCCTGATCAAACCGTGACCGCGGACCACCATGCAGCGTGGAGCGATGGCTGAGCGACAGCAGGCCCGGCTTCCTGTGGAAGACCTCCCTGCGGGGACGTCCCGATTCTGAGCGGCACAGCGGAGGTCAGGTGAAGAAGGGAGTCTCTCTGCGCAGTAGTCGGGCCATCTGCCTCAATGGCCGGAGCCGGTTGCCAAAGTCGGCGCCCACACAGTCGACGAGGAGAGCTCATACCGTGGTACGGCGAGGAAGGAATCCCAATGACAACGGTGGCCGCTAACGATAACCGGGATCTGGGTGGTGGTCTCGAACTGATCCAACCTGGGTCCGGCAGCCGACACGGCAGGGGATGGGGCGCCTCACGCGTAGGCCGGAGGTGACGGGTTCACCAGGTGACGAGCTGGCCTTGAAAGGAAAACGGGCTGCGCCGACTGAAGGCGGTAAGGCCGTTGGTCGGAGGTCGGCAAAGCTGAATTGGAAAGGAGAGTCGGCAATGAGCTTAGGACCAAAGTTAGCGGTCGAGCGTCTGCGGGCGCTAGGTCAAAGCGTGTGGATCGACGACCTCACGAGGGAGATGATCGAGCGCGGCCAGCTTGCCGAGCTTCGGGATGAGGGTGTGAGCGGGATCACTGCTAACCCCACCACTTTTGACAAGGCAGTCACCGGCTCCCAGCTCTACGATGAGGCGATCAAGCAGCTGGCGGATCGGAAGAAGCCGGATGCAATCCTTTGGGATCTGTTGGTGGAGGACGTCCGGGCCGCCGCCGACATCCTCCGTCCAGTCTACGACAACACTGACGGGCTCGACGGCTTCGTGAGCATTGAGGTCGATGCCGATATCGCCTACGACAGCCAGCGAACGATGAATATGGCAGCCGAACTCTGGAGTCGTTGTCAGCGACCGAATATCTTTATCAAGATCCCGGCCACCGAGCCTGCCCTTCCTGCCATTGAAGCCATGTTGGCTCGGGGGGTCAACGTCAACGTCACCCTGATCTTCTCGCTGGCCCGCTACCAGCAGGTGGTGGAGGCGTTCCTGGCAGGAATGGAAACCAGACAGGCCCAGGGTGACCCTGTGGAAGGGGTGATGAGCGTGGCCAGCTTCTTCGTGAGTCGAGTGGACGCCAAGGTGGATGCGGCCCTTCGACTGAGGCTCGCGGAAGCTGCCGCCCCCGAAGAGCGACAGCTGCTGGAGAGCCTGCTGGGCCGGATCGGTATCGCCAACTCCAAGCTGGCCTACCAAGAGTCCCGGCGCCTGCACTCAGGCTCGCGCTGGGAACGGCTCGCGTCTCACGGTGCTCGAGTTCAACGCTGCCTCTGGGCCAGCACCTCGGTCAAGGATCCGGCCTATCCAGCGACGATGTACGTAGAGGCGCTGGCTGGCCCTGACACCATCAATACCATGCCACTCAAGACCTATGAGGCCCTATCTGAAGCGAACCTCAAGGGCCCGGCGCTGCTCGAGGATGGTTGGGCCACTGAGCAGCTACAAGCACTGGAATGGCTCGGCATCGACCTCCCGCAGCTCACCCATCAGCTGGAGATTGAGGGTGTACATTCCTTCGCCGAGTCCTATCGCCATCTGATCGGCGGCCTCGCTGCCAAGATCGAGGAGCGGGGATGGAACCGGGTGACAGCCGCCAGTCAGGATTCCTTTCCAGCCAGCGACCCGCCCGGTTGGACATAGCTCATGTACGTCAGCCAACGACTCGATCCCCATCACTCGGATGCAGAAGGTCGATCCGGAGCTGGGTGTCGATCAGATCGACCGGCGCTCTCGAAACCTCGGCCGGACACAAGTGGCTGGCGTAGAGCAGACTCGGGAAGGTGGCGTCCGCCACGGAGAGAATGGGTGTTCAAAGACCCGCTTTACGCCAGCCATTTGAGTCTCTTTTCAAAGCCAGGAAGGGTGGGCCTCGAATGGCATCCTCGCCACAGCTTGGAAGGCAGGCTGGTGAGTGGCAGTCGCAGTCTGAAAAGGTCGACAAGGGCGGGTAGATTCCTCGCTGTCGATGAGGACGCCTTCTCGGCACGTTTCTTCGAATCCGCTCGAGTCCGGGCCCGCGGTGGCCAGCCCTTTCTGGCGCTCAGCCGCGCTCTTCTACGGTCTGAGGCGTTGGCTCCTGGTTGCTGGAGTTCCGTCAAGCTTGTAGCCTGGCCAATCGTGGCAGACTGGCCACGTTCTCGCCAATACATGCAGTGAGAGGGTGCAATGACAGAGATTCAAGAGAAAGGCCCAACCCGACGGCGCCGAAGTGGGAGAGCGCGGAGCACGAATGGACCGAGATCCTCGTCGGCTCGCTCAAACCGCGGCGGTAGGCAACCGGCCGAGCAAATCTTGACGGAACTGGAGCCGATCATCTCGGCCCTAATCAAAGAGAATCGGGAGCTTCATCGACAGCTCGACAAGCTAAGTAGGCAAACCGTTGGAGGATCGTCGGCGTCCGCGGAGCGCACTTTGCGGTCGCTCGAGCGCCGTGTCCGGGGCAGCCTTGATGACCACGGGGCGACCGGTCGGAGACGGCGGCCCGGAGGAGCCACATCCACGTCAACGGCAAAGCGCAAGGTGACGGATCCTGAACTCCTCGAGCGCCGCCGCCAGGCCTTGGCGAAGGCGAGAGAAGCTCGGGCGGCAAAGCGGGCGGCCGCTCACCAGTAGGTCGGCGAAAACGCGGGGTGCTGCGCCAGCTGCCCTCGGCGTACCAATGGCCCACAGGAGCTGAGGCGGTGACCTTGTCGTCTATCTAACATTCGGACCAGCAAAGTGAGGACGCCGGAGCTGGCTGGACTCGGGCCTTGCTGAGTCGGCTCCAGACCCACCTAGCAATAGCAACGTACGAGATCCGTGGTGTTTGCTAGCTTTCCCAACCTAAGGCTGGATGTTCCAACCGGGAGGACCAGGTCCAATCGAAAGGAGCTGCCAAATCCTGGCTTAGACACCTCCAACACCAGATCGCCGCCCTGAAGCCGGGCCACTCGCTGGGCCAAGTAGAGACCCAGCCCGCTGCCCGGAATGTGGCTGTTGTCGGCGGTCACGATCCGCCCGAATCTGCTGAAGAGGCGGGCCTGATCGTTGGCATCGATGCTAAGGCCTTCATCCTTGACCCTGACCGCAGCCGATCCCCAAGCCGCGCCAAGTACCTCGACCTGCAGCCGTCCTCCTGATGGTGAGTACTTGATCGCGTTGTCGATGAGATTTGAGACGATGGCCGAGGTCCGGATCCCGTCAACTCGCGCGTGAACCGGTTCATCTGGCATCTTCACTTCCAAGTGGTGCTCAGCGCCGAGCAAAGGGACGCATGGTCTCGATCGCGGCCCCGACCAGTTCACGCAGATCGTGGTCAGCCACCTCGAGGTCGAGCTGCTGATCTTCGAGGCGTGATATCTCCAGCATCAGCTCGATCAGCATGCTCATGTGCTCGCTCTTGGCCCAGAGCACCTCGAGGGCGGCAGCTGCACGTTTGGGAACACTGCCAAAAGTCGCCGTCTCGAAGAAGGGAGATGTAGCCCCGGAGGGCCGTCGGTCCACGGAGCTCATGGGAGGCAAGTCGGAGGAACTCACCTTTGACCGCCTCCAACTCGGTAGCTCGCTGAACCTGCTCGCTGAGCTCCCTAGCCTCCCGCTCCTGCATCTCCAGCACCTGCAGCTCCGCTTTCACCTCATCGTCGATGTCACAGACCATCGCCATCTGCACGACGCCTGGCCGAGGCTCTGAACCGGACTCAAGCTCAGGTCCCCCCAAACCAGCCGCCCATCGGGAAGCCGGAACCGTTCCCGTCGGGTGTTGGACGCCACGCTGCTGGCGACTTGCCCTTCCATCCCAACCGCGGCGCCGGTGGTTCCCCCGCTGATCAAGAGATCCTCGATGCGCTGGCCGACCAGCGTCGACGATGGACGCCACAAAAAGTCGGCGAGCCGCTGGTTGACCTCGATCAGGCGGCCTTGCTGATCGAGCAATCCGACCCCGATCGCACCGGAATCGAAGATCGCCCCGAGGCGCCGCGAGAGAGCGCGCTCGGCCGCGATGACGTTGCGTTGGTAGCCAAGCGCGCCGATGAGCAGGCAAACGTAGGGAGCCAGGGCCAGCAGGTAATCGGCATACCAAGGCGCCAAATAGCGGCCAGGCAGAAACACGATCGACAAAGAGGTCGCCAGGGCCAGGGTCAGGGTCAGGGCGGCCAGCGTGGCCGCCAGCAAGCGATCGTCGCTCGGCCCCTCTCGGCATTGGACCAATGCGATCGCGGAGGCGGCCGGGAGGAGAGCAAGGCCGCCCAAGACTCGGACCAGGCGGGAAAGGCCCCGCTAGGGGTAACCACCTGGAGCGGGGAGAGGCCAAGCAGGATGGCGAGAGCGACCAGCGCCAGGCCGGAGCCGATACTGGCCCAGCCAGTGCGCCTGAGCAGGGCCACCAGCTGGACCCCATTCAGGCGCGGCTTGAAGAGAACTGTGATCCCGAGCGCGGTCGGCAGCCAGCCCCAAGCCGCCGGCTAGCACAACGGATCTGTGGATGCTGACTTGGCGCAAGGGGCGGCGGCGGACTCGGGTGTCAGTACTTGGACGTTCGCGGAGACCGGCTCGCCGATCGCCGACGTGGAGTCCATTTGGAGATCAGAGCCCTGGCTGGGTCGGGTGGCTGTGATCGTGAATGTGGGCTTCCTTGCCGTGATCAGCGACTTCCGAATCCTCACTGTAGTCGTGAGAATGCGTCAGGCTGGCGTGGTTGTGCTCGTGGGTGTGCCAGTGCGTTCGGTGCTCCCACTCGGCCAGAGGCCCGCCTCCGTGATGGTGCGAGACGTGGTAGTGGTCATGGCTGTGGCGCAGGGCCTCATGAGTGTGCTCGGGCGCCTTGCCATCACCTTCAGTGCGCTGCTGCTCCATCGTGCTCCTCCTACTATTGATTCCGTCCTGGGTGTCCGGCTCGACCCTTTCTAAGGTTCTCGCCGGCTCGCACTACTACCGCACCACCCCTTGGAGGTCCGGTCGACTCTGCTATCGGGAGACGGCGGCCAAGATGTCGGCCCAGACGCTGAGAGCCACTAAATGGCCGCTCTCTGGCACTACCCGCAGCTGCGCTCCGCAGATCCGAGCGGCGTACCACTCGCCGTGCGCGACACCGACTATCGGATCCGCCGCACCATAGAAGAGGATGGTGCGACAGGTTACGTCGGCCGGCTCGAAGCCCCAGGGAACGACGGTATAGGAGACGATATCGGCGGCCAGACCGATGCTGTCCTGGCGGAATGCCTCCTCCATCATCGTTTCGAGCGCAGCCCGGCGTCCGGTGTCGCTGGCGATAATGGCCTCATCGGCGGGTCCGGCTGCGAGCGCAGCTGCCGGCTCGCTGGCCACACCCGCGAATAACGGTGCTAACCGGGCGGTGGCCCTGGCCGGGTCCGCTCGCAGAGGCCGCACCATCGCTCGGTACTGGTCGTCAATCCGCGGCACCTCCTCATCGGGCGCCGGAGTGGCGACCACCGCCGCGGCCTGCACTAAGTCGGGTCGCCGGGCGGCAAGGGCGAGGGCCACCCGGCCGCCCACCGACCACCCAACCACGCCAGCCCTGGCAACCCCGAGCTCGTCGAGGGCTGCGGCGACATCGTCTCCGTATCCGACCACGGTCGGCACCTTGCCGTTCGCCAAGGCGCTCGAGGCCCCATACCCCGGCCGACGATAGTCACCAGGCGGATGCCAGCCGAGGCAGTGGCCGCCGGATCGGGGTCGAGGCGCCGCGAGCCCGGCGCCGGGTGGCAGAGCACCACAACGGGACCGTTGGAGCGTCCACGCTCGTCGACCGCGAGCGTCCGCCCGTCAATAAGCTCTACCACGTGGTTGGGGATCGTGGCCGTGTTCATCAGCTACAGCCAGAGGATGCCCGAGCGTCCGTGGCGGGCTGCGGCGCGAAGAGGATTTCGTCAAGTTGGGCGACTTCGATGGTCTCCTCGACCCTCAGTCGCTTGACGATCACGTCCAGCCTCGCCCGCTGCTCGATCAGGATCCGCTTGGCGGTCTCGTAGGCCTCTTTGATCATGCTGCGCACCTCCTCGTCGATCAGCTGCGCAACCTGTTCCGAGAAGTTCCGCTGCTCCCCCAGGTCGCGGCCCAGGAAGATCAGCTCCTCTTTCTGACCCATCGCCACGGTCCCCAGCTTCTCGCTCATGCCCCACTGGGTGACCATCCGCCGCGCCATCTGGGTGGCCCGCTGGATGTCGTTCTCGGCGCCGCTCGTCACGTCGCCGAAGACGATCTCCTCAGCCGCCCGACCGCCCATGATGCCGGCGATCTGCTGGGTCAGCTCCTGCTTGCTGACCAGGTACTTGTCTTCCTCCGGCAGGCTGAAGGTCCAACCCAGCGCCATGCCCCGACTGATGATGCTCACTTTGTGGACGGGGTCGCACAGCGGCAGCGACTTCATCACCAGGGCGTGGCCCACCTCGTGGTAGGCGATCACCTCCTTCTCTTTCTCGGAGATCCGCCGCGACTTCTTCTCGGGCCCGGCGATGACCCTGGCCATGGCCTCCTCCAGTTCCCCCATGCCGATCAGCTTGCGGTTGGCTCGAGCCGCCAGGATGGCCGCCTCGTTGATCAGGTTGGCCAGGTCGGCGCCAGAGAAGCTGGACGTCTGCCGGGCCACCACGTCCAGGTCCACCGCCGCCTCCAGCGGCTTGTTCCGGGCGTGGACGTCCAGGATCTGGCGCCGGCCCCGGCTGTCCGGTCGATCCAGGGTCACGTGACGGTCGAAGCGCCCCGGGCGGAGCAGGGCCGGGTCCAGGACGTCCGGCCGGTTGGTGGCCGCGATCACGATCACGTGGGTGTTGGTGTCGAAGCCGTCCATCTCCACCAGCAGCTGGTTCAGGGTCTGCTCGCGCTCGTCGTGGCCGCCGCCCAGGCCGGCTCCTCGCTGGCGGCCGACCGCGTCGATCTCGTCCACGAAGACGATGCAGGGGCTGTTCTTCTTGGCCTGGTCGAAGAGGTCGCGGACCCGGCTGGCGCCGACTCCCACGAACATCTCCACGAACTCGG
>JALZAW010000602.1 GCA_030948155.1 Candidatus Dormiibacterota bacterium
CCCGGCCTTGCAACTCGATATAGCTGGCCTTCGGTATCAGGGCAGCGATTGACTTCGCGTCAGCAGCCAGGGGATCGCCATCACCTGAGACCAGCAGAACTCTCACGGCTATCCGGCGCAGAGCCGCCTCCTGGAGCGGCGGCTGGTCGCCCAGGATGCAGCAGGCCAGTGCCTCGAGATCATTCACCGGCCGGGCCGAAGCAAAGGCGAAGAAAGACTCGGCCACCTGGTCGGTGATCTCCTTATCGCCCCGAAAGCGGCGGGCGATCAGTCGTGCGCGATCAGCGTCGTCCGAGCTGTTCAGCCCACCCAGAACCGCCCGCCGGACGCGCTCGGGAAAGCACTGCAGCAGCTCCAACCCGATGCGGGCACCCATCGAGTAGCCGAGGTAGTCGGCTGCCTTAAGGCCAAGTTCGTCAAGCAGCCGGATCACATCGGTCCCCATCTCTGCGCGGCTGTACGCGGCCGGATCATGCGGTTTCTCGGAAGCGCCGTGGCCGCGGCTGTCAAGCCCTATCAGGTGGAAGCCGGCGCCCGTGAGCGTCTCCTGCCAGCGAGTGCCTAGCCAGTTGAGGGAGTAATCGCTGGCGAAGCCATGCCCCAGCACTATGGGCCTGCCGCTGGCCGGTCCTGCGAGCGCGTAGTGAAGCCGAACTCCGCCGGAGGTAAATTCAGGCACGGGTGCCGAAGTAGCTTAGGCAACGTGGCGCGAACTTGGCGGGTCCTTCGGCTCCGGCACGTGCCCTCGGGCCGCGTCCTGGCGGAGCGCCTGCTGGTGCCAAGCACGTTTGTCGGGCGCGGCTTGGGCCTGATGTTCAGGCCTGCCCTCGCTCAGGGGCAGGGGATGTGGATCCAGCCTTGCAACGGCATCCACATGTTCGGCGTCCGCTTTCCGCTGGATGCTATCTTCCTCGATCGAGCCGAACGTCTGGTCTCCGCCCATCTGGGGCTCAGGCCCTGGCGCGTCGTGCCTTTCGTGGCAGGTAGCAGGAGCGTGGTCGAGCTGCCTGCCGGCTCACTCTCCGGTTTGCCCCTCGAGCGAGGCGAGCAATTCAGCATCGAACCGCATGAGGCGGAGGGTGCCTGACGCCTCTCAACAAGACCTGGGCGCGAAGGGGCAGCTGTCGCTCTGAGTGGTCATCTGCTACCACCTGATGTCGGCTGGGCCGGCCTCACCCCTTCGGCGGCCATCGAGAGGCGCCGCCTTTCCAGCAGGCTTCGCCCTTCCAGGTCTCGGCCGGCCATCCTGTTCTTCACCAGCCAGGCTGTCAGGCGGGCTCGAACGTGGCAGCCTCGCCCAAGATGGCCGGCTGGAATGGCCTGCTCGACTGGCTGCTGCCGCCGCGCTGTGGCGGCTGTGGCGCCCTGGGCGCCTGGCTGTGCGGAGGGTGCAGAGACCGCGTGCGCCGACTGGAGGAGCCACTCTGCCCTCGCTGCGGCCGGGAGCTGGAGCATGCAGGCACGAGCTGCGGCTGCCGCGCCCGCTTGCGCTGCCTACGCCGCCTGCGGTCGGTCGCCGCTTACGAGGGGCCACTGGAGCGAGCCATTCACCGCTTCAAGTACGCCGGCTGGCAGGCGCTGGCGCCCGCTCTGGCCGGGTTGCTGGGGGAAGCCGTCCTACGCGAGGTCGGAGCCGGGCCCGAAACGCAGCTCTTGCCAGTGCCGCTGCACCCGCGCCGGCTCCGCCAGCGCGGCTACAACCAGTCAGAGTTGCTGGTCCGGGAGTTGCGCCGTCGGCTGGAACTGTCACCGCGGGCGGGCGGCCTCGTTCGGGTCAGGGATACCCCGCCGCAAGTCGGCCTGGACAGGCTTCGCCGGCGCAGCAACGTCAACGACGCGTTCGCCTGGCGGGGACCGCCCCTCGCCGGCACTGCCATGTTGTTGGTGGATGACGTGGTCACCACGGGGGCGACGCTGGAGAGCTGTGCTGCTGCGCTGAAGGCGTGCGGCGCAGGCCAGGTCACCGCTGTCACGCTGGCGAGGGTAGATGTCTGAGGCTTGCACGTCGGCTT
>JALZAW010000603.1 GCA_030948155.1 Candidatus Dormiibacterota bacterium
CCCCAACGAGGTTCAGGCCCGAGGTCAGCACTATGAAGCCGACAACCCAGACCCAGGTCGGCACCGCGGGAAAGGCTGTCGAGAGGAAGGCGGCGCCAATCAGCCAGATGGCCATCGGGATGAAGAAGTAGTCGAGCAGGATCGCCCAGCCGACCATGAACCCGATTCGAGGGCCGATGGACCGCCGGGTGAAGGTGTAGGCGGATCCCGCCACCGGGAAGGTAGCCGCCATCTTCCCGTAGCTGTAGGCGGTGAAGAGCATCGCGACCAGCGCCAGCAGATAGGCCGAACCGGTCGAGCCGGAGGAACTCTCGGCCAGGACACCGAACGTGCCGAGGACGATAAGCGGCGCGAGATAGGCAAGGCCGAACAGCGTGACTGTGCGCAGCGTGAGAGTGCGCTGCAGGCTCGGCGACCTGGTGTCGCTCGTTGCGATTGGTGCGTCGCTCACGGCTGCCTGCCCCTAGCGTCCTGGTCGAGCTCGGCGAAAGCCTCGTCGAGCACGTCCAAACCCTCCTTCAGTAGGTGATCGGGTATGACCAGCGGAGGCAGAAAGCGCAGCACGTTGCTGAACGTGCCTGCCGTGAGCGTCAGCAAACCGCGCCGGTGGCAGGCGGCCGCCAGGGCGGTTGTCAGCTCCGGGTCAGGCTGCTTGGTTCCCGGCCGGACCAATTCGACGGCTACCATCGCCCCGCGGCCCCGGACATCGCCGATCGCCGGGTGGCCCTGTTGAAGGCGGCGCAGCCGGGGCAGCATGGTCTCGCCGATCGACACTGCGCGACCGGCCAGGTCCAGTTCCTCCATGGTCCGGATTGCAGCGAGGGCAGCGGCGCAGGCGACGGGGTTGCCGCCGAAGGTTCCGCCCAGGCCGCCGACATGAACACTGTCCATGATCTCGGCTCGGCCGGTCACGGCTGCCAGGGGCAGGCCGCCCGCGATGGCCTTGGCGGTGGCGATCAGATCGGGGACTACCCCCTCCTGCTCGCACGCGAACCAGTCGCCCGTGCGGCAGAAGCCGGTCTGGATCTCGTCGGCGACGAAGACTATGCCGTGCTCGCGGCAGAAGTCGGCCAGGCTGCGGAGGAAACCAGGCGGCGGGACGACGAAGCCGCCCTCACCCTGGATGGGCTCGATCACAACTGCCGCGACCTGGTCGGCCCCTACCTGTTTTTCGATCGCGCCGATGATCGCTGCCGGGGCCTCTTCTCCGCAGCGCTCGGAGCCGGTCGGCCAGCGGAAGGGATACGCCATCGGCAGCCTGTAGATCTCGGGCGCGAACGGTCCGAAGCCGCTCTTGTAAGGCATCGCCTTGGCGGTGAGCGCCAGGGTCAGGTTCGTACGGCCGTGATAACCGTGGTCGAACGCCACCACGGCCTGCCGCTTCGTGTACGTACGAGCGATCTTGACAGCGTTCTCGATCGCCTCGGCGCCGGAGTTCAAGAGAATCGACCGCTTGGCATGGTCGCCGGGCGTCAATCGGTTGAGCTGCTCGCAGACCGCCACATAGCCCTCGTAGGGCGCCACCATGAAGCAGGTGTGCGTGAAGGCGGCCACCTGCTCCCGCACCGCTGCCACCACGCTTGGGGCACTGTTGCCAACGCCCACCACAGCTATTCCGGCCCCGAAGTCGATCAGGGAGTTGCCGTCGACATCGACCACCACGCCGCCGGCCGCCCGCGACACATAGATCGGCAGAGCCGAATTCACCCCCCGCGCCACAGCCGCGCCGCGCCGCGCGTGCAGCTCACGGGATTTGGGGCCAGGAATCTCCGTGAGGAGTCGTCGCTCCTGCGCGAGCTCGGCGGGAATGGTTGCCGACTGCACCATCGAGCTCATCGGTTCTCCTCCCTGGGCGCGTGCTTGGCGGCCGCCTCGGCCCTTTGGCGGGCGATGAGGAACGGCTCGGGATCGAAGACGAGGGCTTCGCTCTGGATCTTGTTGTCGCGGACCGTGAAGTAATCAGCACAAAGCGCGGGGGCTCCGTCGCCGGTGAACAGCTTGTACAAGAT
>JALZAW010000604.1 GCA_030948155.1 Candidatus Dormiibacterota bacterium
TCGCCGGCCTCATCCACACACCCCACGTCATCGCAGTCCTCAACGACGATCATGTGGCCGGCGTCATGGGGGCCGGCTGTCACCAGGTATCTGCCAGGCGGACCGAGCAGGGACTCGAGACGGCAGGCTCCTAGATGGGCGAGCCACTCGGCCCGCTCCTTTGCTGCCTGGATCGCGCGCCGACGACTGAGAAACAGGTCGTCTTGATGACTGAGAGGGTTCCCGACCGATTGCTCAATCAAGTGGTAACCTCGACCATCCACATCAGCGATGAGCGCTCTTCGAAGACGCTTGGCTGGCGCTCGCGTGCAGCGCCCAGGGCGATCTCCAGGGAGCCTGTGAGATAGCGCGCCTCGCTGTCCGCCGGCTTCGGAACGTCAGTTCGGTCCGAAGCGTCGTGGTCCTCCGCGTGTTGGCGGGCGACCTGAGAAGGCGATCGCGAGAACGTCACGTCAAAGAGTTCCTCCCGGAATTGGATCGCGCCCTCATGGATGAGATGATCGTCGATGACCGAGAAGCACACTGACGTCCTCGTCCTGGGCTGCGGAGTCTCAGGCCTGACAACCGCAGTGTGCCTGGCTGAGGCGGGCCTTCGCGTTCGCATTCGCGCCGAGGCTCTCGCGGAGAGAACGACCTCGGCCGCAGCTGGCGCCATGTGGGGACCCTACCTGGTTGAGCCGCGCGATCGGGTTGAGGACTGGAGTCGCCGGACTCTCGACGAACTGCGCGCTTTGGCTGGGCTTCCCGAAACGGGCGTGCGCATGGTTGCTGGCATCGAGGCGGCGCGGCAGCCGGTCGAGGAACCCTGGTGGGGCCACCTGGTCCCGGATCTGCGACGCTGCGATCCCGACGAACTGAGCGGCCCGTTTGTCGATGGGTTTCGCTTTACCGTCCCACTGGTCGACATGCCTGCGTACCTCGGCTATCTGATGGAGCGGTTTCACACTGCCGGCGGGCAGGTCGAAGTGCGCAGGCTGGAGACGCTCACCGAGGCTGCACGGGAGGCTCCCATCCTCGTGAATTGCACAGGTATCGGAGCGCACTCACTAGTGCCCGATGAGGGCGTATGGCCGATACGCGGACAGCTCGTCGTCGTCGAGAATCCTGGAATCGAGGAGTTCTTCTCCGAAGACACGGGTATGTCATCGCAATTGCGACACATCTACCCGCACGGCAGCACAGTCGTGCTTGGCGGGTCAGCCGACGAAGGTAGCTGGGATCTGGAGGCGGATCCGGAGACGAGCCGGCGGATCATCCAGCAGTGCGCGGAGATAGATCCTCGCCTGCGTTCGGCGCGAGTGCTTGGCCATCGCGTGGGTTTGCGTCCCGCGCGCGCTGGGGTACGCGTCGAGGAGGAGACCGTCGGTGCCGCGCGGCGCCTCTTCCACAACTATGGCCACGGGGGAGCCGGCCTGACTCTGTCCTGGGGGTGTGCGCATGACATATCGGACAGGGTCCTGAGCGCAACCAGATCGGGCTCCTCTGCGGTGTTGTTGTGCCAGGCTGTGCCGGTGAACGAAACAGGCTGGGAGGAGCGGTTGGCGGGGGCTTGGGCGTCGATCGACCAGCGCACCGAGCCGGAGTTCCTGGCGCTCATCCAGGAGCTGGCCGCCGAGCTGCCCCCGGGCAGCGCTGTCGGGGCTTTTGAGCGGGCGGCCTCGTTCGATTCGACCGGACATCCGGACGTGGCGGTGCCGCTGTACCGGGCGGCTCTCGACAACGGGCTGTCTGGCGAGCGGAGGCGCCGCGCAGTGATCCAGATGGCCAGCTCGCTGCGCAACCTCGGTCAACCGGAGGAGAGCGTCGCACTACTCCGGGCTGAGCTCGAGGCCGGATCTGACCACCTCGACGACGCGGTACGGGCCGTGCTGGCGCTGGCCCTCACCGACGTCGGGCGAGAACGCGAGGCGGTCTCCGTGGCGCTCACCGCCCTTGCACCCCATCTACCTCGGTACCAGCGCTCGATGGCCAACTACGCCCGCCTGCTCATGGAGCTCTCGAACCGT
>JALZAW010000605.1 GCA_030948155.1 Candidatus Dormiibacterota bacterium
CATGGATCTGTATTCCAGCGTCGAGATCGCGGATGGCGCGCGACGGATAGTCAGCGCGCTGCGGAAGTTCCAGCTCACGATGGCAGTGGGCGACCCTGGCCAGGAGGTGCCGCCTCGTCACCTGGAAATCCCCCCGGTGGTGGCCGACATGGATGTCGGCTACGGCAACGTGTTCAACGTGCAGCGCACCACTGAGCTTTACGTCAATGCCGGCCTGGCTGCGGCTCATATCGAAGACCAGGTGATGCCAAAGCGCTGCGGGCACATCGCCGGCAAGGCGCTGGTGCCGGCAACCGAGTTCGTCGCGAAGCTCAAGATGGCGCGAGCGGTGGCTGACGATCTCGGCAATAAGGAGTTCGTGCTCATCGCCCGGACCGATGGCGTTGCCGCCACCGATGCTCCGGAGACTACCCGTGGCGTCGAGCTGGCGATCGAGCGGGGTCTCCGCTATCTCGACAGCGGCGTCCCGGACCTGCTCTGGTGCGAATTCCCCACAGCGGAGCGGGGGCCTACGCAATACTTCCACGAGCAGATCCAAAAGCGCTTTCCGGACGCTCGCTTCGCGTTCAACTACTCCTCTTCCTTCAAGTGGTTCAACGAGAAAGAGCCGATGACCTGGACGGAGTTGAGCCAGATGGGGGTCAAGTTCATCTTCATCACCCTGGCCGCCCAGCACGCCATGGGCTTGGGTATGAGCCACCTGCTGGAGGCGCTGAAGGAGCACCAGCAGCACGGCTACATCGAGCTGCAGAAGCAGGAATGGGCGGGCGGTGACGATGTGCCGACCCGGAGTCACCACCTCTTCAGCGGCGTTCCCTACCATCACCACATGGGCGAGGAATTGGGCACAGCGCGGTTCGGCTCTGGCGTCGATCAGGGACTGGAGATGGCCAAGATCGTCTAGGTGGAAACCTGGCGATGCGCGGTCTCTGGCGATGCGCGGTCTCTCGGTACCCCAAGAGGAGAGGCCGCCCGGGAGCGGGCGGCCTCTCCTCGTCAGTTGATCGGGTTCAGGATCAGGACCTGCTGGAGGCGGTGGACCCGAGCTCTTTCTGACCCTCAGTCCTGCCCACGCTGATCTTGACAGGCTGGGCTTTGGGCGCGATGGGTACGGACACTGTCAGAACGCCGTTATCAAAGCTGGCTGCGATCTCCTCCACCTTGATATCGCCGGGGAGGGAGATCCGGCGCACCCAGTCGCCCTGGAAGACTTCGCGCTGCAGCCAGCGGCCCTCATCAGTCTTCTGCTCGGTCTGCCGCTGGGCCTCGATGCTCAGCACCCCGTCGGAGTACGTGATCTCAACCTCCTCGGGCTTGAACCCGGCCAGGTTGCACTGGATCTCGTAACCGCTCTGGGTCTCCCGAACGTCGACCGGCAGGTACGACGCCGGCCGGGCGCCACCGCTGCCCTCGCTGAGGAGCTGAGAGCCGACCGAATCGCGCAGGATGCGGTCCATGGCTCGCGTCATTGTCGTCAACTCCGTGAACGGATCCCAACGAACAACTGCCATTTCCTTCACCTCCATCCGAGATTTGGATTTACACCAGTTCCTTACCACGCCCCCGGAAAGGCCTAAACATGGCCTGCTTGGAGTTCCTCAAGCGGCAATTTCCGCCAGTACCGGCTACCGCTCTGAGGTCAATGGAGCGACCGGACTCAGCCCCGGCCCGCGCTCCCTTTGTCAGCTAACCTTGCTCGCGACGCCGGCTCCAAACGGCGGGCGACCGCCGGCAGGTCAACCAGAAGTCGGCTGGCATGCCACCGGTGACGTTGTCCTTGAAGTCAGCCTGAGCCCTTCTAACGCGGCGCCATCCGCAGCGCGCCGTCCAGCCGGATGGTCTCGCCGTTCAGCATCTGGTTGGCCACTATGTGGCAGGAGAGGTCGGCGTACTCGCGCGGCTGACCCATGCGCTTGGGATGCGGAATCTCCTCCGCCAGAGCCTGCCGGAAGCGCTCGTCCAGCCCGGCCAGCAAAGGCGTTTCGAAGGTGCCGGGGGCGATTGT
>JALZAW010000115.1 GCA_030948155.1 Candidatus Dormiibacterota bacterium
GTCGCCGCGCAGGTTGGAGACGTCATCGCCGGCAGACATCTGCGGCCGCGCCGGCGGGATCAGCCGCCGCAGCTTGTCAGCTGCGGGATAGATACGGAGTCCTGGCAATCGCACTTCCGACCAGTGGTAGTTGAACAGACCTAACCGATCTTGCGCCGAGAGGTTGAGGGTGCCGCCCCGGCGGCCGCCCCAGCGCCGGCAGGTGAGCAGCCACCTCGCCTCAACCGCGGTCCCAGGCCGCAGCTCGCCCGGCACGCCGGTTACGATTCGGGCTGTCACCTCGGGACCTGGCCGGAGCTCCAACCGGAGTCCCCACAGCGGCCGGCTGGCTTCCACGGCGACCGACAGCTCCACCTGGCTGCCCTCGACTGCCCGCTCGCGGGTCTGGCAGGCCGTTGTGCTCAGCTCCGGCGAGCCGGCCGCCGCCAGACCCAGGGCGGGCAGGAGCAACAGCGGCACCACCAGCGCCACTGCCTCCGGACGTCCGAAGAGGACGGCGGTCAGCAAGCCGGCCGCGCCGATGCCGAGGTAGACGGCCAGCCGCCGCGAGGCGACGACGCGGGCGGGCGCCCGGCTCAATCGGGAGGCGGCGCCGGCACGCTGTCCAGGCACTCGCGCACCACATCTTCCGGCTGCAGCCGCTGGACCCAGAGCTCCGGCTTCAAGGTGAGCCGGTGGGCCAGCGCCGGCACCGCCACCGCTTTCACGTCCTCCGGGACCACGAAGTCGCGCCCGTGCAGCAGGGCCAGACAGCGGGCTAGCTTCAGCAGGGCCAGGGAGCCGCGCGGGCTGGCACCCACCTGCAGCCTGGGGCTGGAGCGGGTCGCCCTGACCAGCTCGACGATATAGCGGCTCAGTCCTTCGTCGACATGCACGCGCTCGATAACTTCCCGCAGCGCCAGCACCTGAGCCTGACCTGTGATCGCGGCAAGCGGCAGCTCATCCCGCCGGCGCTCGATCCGCCGCGTCAGCACCTCCAGCTCCTCCTCGGGAGCCGGATAGCCGACGGCGAGGCGGAGCAGGAAGCGGTCCAGCTGGGCTTCGGGCAGGGGATAGGTGCCCTCATACTCGATGGGGTTCTGAGTCGCCAGCACAGTGAATAGCTCAGGCAGAGGATGCGAACGGCCGTCAACTGTCACCTGGCCCTCTTGCATCGCCTCGAGCAGAGCTGCCTGAGTCTTGGCCGGCGCTCGGTTGATCTCGTCCGCCAGTAGAACGTTGGTGAAGATGGGTCCCGGTCGGAACTCGAACTGCAAAGTCTGGGGATTGAAGATCGTAGAACCAGTCACATCGGAGGGCATCAGGTCGGGCGTGAACTGAACGCGCTTGAACTGCACTCCGAGCACCTGGGCCAGGGAACGCGCCATGAGCGTCTTCGCCAGTCCGGGAAAGTCCTCGATGAGCACGTGGCCCCCGGAGAGCAGTCCCAGCAGCATCAGCTCCAGCGCCTGCCGCTTGCCCACCACCGATTGCTGCACAGCGTCGATGATCCTGCCCGCCAGGTCGGTCGCTTCGGAGGCCGAGAGCCGGACCGGCTCAGATGGCATCGAGCCGTTCCACCACTCGCCGCAGTGTGTCCAAAGGTATCCCCGGGGCGCCCCGCCGGGGCGGCGCCGGCACGTCCGGCCGCAGTAGTTCCCACGCCTCGTCGCCGACCAGGGCCAGGCAGGCGGCCGGCCGCCTTCGAGGATCTAGACCCCGCGCCGCGAAACGCTCCTCGGCCAGTTTGACCAACCTCGGCCGCAGGCGGTAGTGGAGGTCGAAGGCAGTGGCGCGCGAGAACTCAATCGCGTGCTCCAGCGAGACCAGATCAGGCACCTGTTGCAGGTTCGGCCGCGACCGGGAGAAGCGGCGCCGGGGGGGATCGGCGTAGGTCCAACCCTGGAGAGTGGCGCTCGCGAGAGCCCAGACGGCAACGGCGCCGAGCGCCACGAGCCAGAGCCTGATCAACACTCCGCCATAAGGAGCGCCCGCCGCTTCCGCGGCCCCGACGACGATCGTGATCACTGAGGCCACGGCGAGGACGCCCCAGAGCCTGCGGGTGCCGCTCTCAGATGGTCGCACTGACGACCTCGTCTCGGATCGAGCGCAGCCCGGCCAGGGCGCGGACACGCATGTCATCACTCACCTCGTGAGTCGAGAACCGCGCCCACTCGTACAGCTCGGCGAGGCGCTCCAGCGGAGCCGCCGCGACTCCTATACGGGGCGGCGCCCGGCGGGCGTATTCGAAAGGCGCCTCGGAGGGCTCACGCGGAACTCCGTGGGCGCGGAAGACAGCCTCCACGGTGATCCAGGCCCGGATCACCGCCGCTCGGGCATCGCCATTCCCGGCGCCTTCGTCGCTCAGCTGCAGCGCGTCACTCAGCGCCTGGGACACGGCCTTGGTTGCGCGGGGTGCGGCAGCAGCGGGCGCCCTCAGGGCTCGCCAGGCCAGGTAGGCGCAGGCGGCTATGACGGTTGCCGCGAGGAGCCCGGCAGCCCAGTCGAATCCGCCCGCTTGCTGACTGCCGAGCGCCGTTCCCGCCGATCCCCCGAACAGCCCGGTTCCGCCCCCACCCAACAAGCCAGACAGGTTGACTTGCCCGCCCGGCCGCAGCCAGAGGATCACAACCAGAGCGAGGCCGCTGAGAATCGGGAGCAGCCAGTGGCGGCGCTGCCGCTCCAACCGAAGCGGGGCTTCGTCGGGCCGGGTGTGGAGCAGCCAGATGAATCCTGCCAAACCCAGCGGAAGAAGCACGAGCAGGAGGTAGAACGCAGTGTCGACCACCAACCGTCCAACGCGCGCTCCGACCAGGACCTGGTTGATTCCGTCAGGGCGGCTCGCCAGCCCTACCAAGAGCAGCAGGGCCGCCAGCCCTGCCACGGGGGGCCACCGCCGCCGCAGCTCAGGAGAGCTCACGGCGCTGAGTCTAGTTGCCTCTGGCGGCCGGCAGAAGCAGTTTAGGCAGCTCGCTGAGGTCGTCTGCCACCATGTCCGCCTCAGCGCCTGCGAGGTCGTCGTGGCAGCCGCGGTAGCGAACTGTCATCATGCCGAGCGCCCGCGCCCCCGCCACGTCTGTGAAGCGGAGATCGCCGACATGAGCCGCTTCCTCTGGCCCAGTGCCAAGTCCAGCCAGGGCGGCCTTGAAGATTTTGGCCGCCGGCTTGGGCACGCCCACCTCATCGGAAAAGGCGAGCGCCGAAGGCTCGAAATGATCCAGCAGCGAGTGTTCGGACAGCACCTGACGCAGGGTGCTGCCGGGCGAGAATCCTGTATCGCTCACGATGCCGAGGCGCAGCCCCGCCGCTCTGAGCGCCGCCAGGGCCTCGGCCACATGCGGGGTCGGGCGGCTGGCCGACAGCAGTTGGGGCGCGGCGATGGCCGAGCGCAGCTCCACCTGGGAACCGACTTGGAACCGCTCGCTCAGGTGCTTGACAAGTCCATTGAGCCCAAATTCGTGACCCGACCGCCAAGTCTCCGTGTGCAGCGCAAAGGCCGTCTCAATCGCCCGCGCGACGGCCCGCTCGTCGACGCCGAGATGAGCGGCCACCGCCGCCGCCCGAGCTTGCAGAGCAGGCACCTGCTGCAACAGGGTGTCCCAGAAATCGAAGGTGACTGCTCGCAGGCGTCGAACGCGCCAGGGGACGGAGACCGGGATGTGGGTCTGGCTCAAAGCCCGCCCAGCCGCAGGCGGCACGGTGCCGGCACGCCAGTGGAAGCCCCTCTGCCGCTGCATGAGCTCCTCATCGACCAGGTGCCGGCGAAGAGTAGCCGTCGCTGTGGCAGCGCGACAGGAGGGTGTTGATCTGGGCTTCGGAGTACAGTTCGGCCGGCTGGAAGTGGTCGGCCAACCAGCGGATGACCACCAGCCGCTTCTTTTTGCCGGGCGGGCATGCCTAACAGGCGGCCATCCGGCAGGAAGGTGTTGAGCACACCGGCTTCGAAGCGACCGACCTCCTCGGCGGTCCAGGCAGGCGACACGGAGGTGAGCCTAACGAGCCGGAAGCGCGGCCTGACTCCGGCGGCGGGCGCGAAACTGTCTCGCCTTGGCCCGATTGCCGCAGCTGCGCATGCTGCACCAGTGGCCCGCACGGTTTCGTGATTGGTCGAAGAACACCCACTGGCACTCTTCGTCGGCGCAGGCCTTGAGTCGCGCCCAGCTGCCGTCGGCCGCCGCCTGGCCGACCGCGAGGAGGATCTGCGCCAGGGCGGCGTCGAACCCCTCCGCCAGGGGCTTCAGAACGCACTCATCGCCTTCGAAGCGAAGCTGGAAACTGCCGCATGCGTCGTCTACGCATCGGTTGAGTGCGCTGAGGTCCAGTGCGACCTCCCCCACTCCGTTGTTGGCAAGCAGGAGCTGGCGCAGGCTTTCGCGCAGGACCGCCGCCCGGTTGACGTCGGCAGCGCTCGTGCTGACTTCAGCACCGAGCAAGCTCCGGGTCCGGAGCCAGGCGGCCAGGTCGCCCGGGGTTGCCAGCTCGTCGCGCCCCTCCTCCCGATCGAGCGTGTTCACGAAGGCTGCAACAAGGCGGGCCGCCTCGGGTTCTACAGGTGTGACCATTTGCTTCTGCCGGGAAGCTTACCACCGACCGTCACCAACGAAACCCATTTGTAGGTTATAATAACCATCGTGCCCAGTACGATGGTTAGCGGAGGAACTAAAATGATCGAGCTCACCCTGCCCGAAGTCATCTGGCGTCGAGCCAGCGTTGGCCTGCCCGAGCGCTTGCGCCCGGCTTTGAAGCGCTGGGTTTCACTCGGCAGCTTCAGCGCCGATGAGGAGGCCCGCCTCTCGCGAGCAACCGGCGGCCGGATCTAGGTGCGCCCGAGCCCGGTCTCTTACGCTGACCGGGCTCAGGTCACCCGCGCCCAGGGGTCGCTACGACCAGGTGCAGCCGACCTGGTGCGCCTTCCAGGCGCGCACCAGCTGACGTGTCCGGCCCGGGGCGGCTGGAGGACCGGACAGGCTCAGCCAGTACCGTCTAGCTCATTTCCAAGGAGAACCTGCGTCCAGCGGGCGGGCGGTCCGTCCTTCACACAGAACCAGAGGGAGCAGGCGCCACTCTGCTTGTCCCTCACCGCCATCAGCTGGCCTCCACGGCCGCGCCTCGGAAGTGATGGGGGTCCTTCGTCGGGCGTGACGTTGATCGCCAGCGGGGTGATCGGGGAAGGCGGTTTGAGGGGAGCGACCACCGTCGGAATGAGAAACAGCTGGGCCGCGTTTCTTGACTCGAAAACACCACCGTTGTCTTCCGAGGAGGTTCCGTGAACTCCAGGGCCGCGCAGGCTGGTGCCGATTACTCCGATGCCCTCGGTGCTGGTGCCATTGACACCGGGAGACAGCTGACTGATGCCTTGGACGCCCACGCTCTGCGCGCTTTCACCCTTCACGCCACCGTTGCCGCCAGTGCCGCGTAAACCTATGCCCGCGTTGCCGCCGTCACCGGCCACGGCGGCAGTGTCTGCGCCCTCCCAGGTCGGGTCCCGCGGCACGCCGTCCGCGTAGCCGAGCACGCCTATCACGCCACGCCCGAACAGGCCGGGAGCTGCGCTGCCGCCCACGCCGAGCGCGCCGGCATGGACGTTCCTCTCGTCGTTGCGGTCCCGCGGCGCCGCATGGACATAGCCCACCAATCCGTTGAGTCCACGGCCAACTACGCCGTTTCCCTCTGGAATGGTTCCGATGGCGCCACCCGTCGGAAGGCTCACAGTCCCCGTGGCATGAATTGCATCCACGCCATCCGGGTTCTTCGTCAGAACCTGATTACCCGCGATCGACACGTCGAGGACAAAGTCCGTCTGATAGCCGTCTGGATCACCGTTGATGGCGACGAGTAAGCTGCGTTCCTCGCTCGCGTTAGTACGTCCGACTTCGAAATCATCACCGGCTCCTGTTGCGCCAGCCATCCCGCAGCCCCCTATTACTCACGATGATTGAACAAGAAACGTGCGCCGATTCTAGCCGTTCCAAAGTGGCATCGAGGCCCTCGTGCAGGAGGATCGGCTGACCGAACATCACCCTGCGCTGCCAAGGCCGCTACGGCCAGGCGAAGACGAACTCGTCCACCTTCAGGGCGCGCAGGACGAGCCGGATGGGCGGCGGCACCAATCTCAGGTTGGGGTCCCGGATCAGCCTGGGCAGGGCAAAGCTGCCTAGCTCAGGCGTTCCACGATCATCGCCATGCCCTGACCGCCGCCGACGCACATGGTCTCCAGACCGTAGGTCGCATCAAGGCTGCGGAGATCGTTCAGCAGCGTGCACAGAATCCGGGCGCCGGTCATGCCGAAGGGATGGCCGAGCGCGATAGCTCCCCCGTGAGGGTTCAGCTTGGGGCTGAAGGGGTCGACGTCCAGAGCCCGCGCGGAAGGGATGACCTGGGCCGCAAAGGCCTCATTTAGCTCCACCACATCGATGTCCTCGATCGACATGCGCGCTCGCCGCAGCGCCTCGCGGGTAGCCCCGATCGGACCCAGGCCCATCAACTCGGGCTCGAGCTGGCTGACGCCTGTGCTCACGATGCGAGCCAGCGGCGTGATTCCCAGCTCCTTTGCCTTGACGTCTGACATGACGAGCACCGCTGCAGCGCCGTCGTTGAGCGGGCAGGAGTTGCCGGCCGTCACCCGGCCGTTCTCGCGAAAGGCGGGCTTCAGCGTGGCCAGCACTTCGGCGGTGGTACCGGGCCGGGGGCCGTCGTCGGCCTTGAAGATCTCGCCGTCGGGGAGCTGGACCTCGATGATCTCGCGGGCGAAGAATCCGTCATCGCGCGCCTTCACAGCAGCGTTCTGACTCTTGGCGGCGTATTGGTCCATCTCCTCGCGGCTCACATTTTCGCGCTCGGCGACGTTCTCGGCAGTCTGGCCCATCTCGATGTAGAGGTCTGGATAGCCCCCCTCGTTGCCCGGCATGAGCAGCGGATTGCGCGCATCAGGATTGTCGGCGAACCCGCTGCCGAAGTGCGAAACCGATTCCACGCCCACAGACAGAAAGATGTCACCCTCGCCGGCTCGGATTGCGTGGGCGGCCATGCGAGTCGTCTGGAGCGAGCTCGAGCAGTATCGATTCACAGTCGTACCCGGTGTGTTGAGCCGCGCCAGGACGCTCACCGCCCGGCCGAGGTTGAACCCCTGCTCCCCCGCCGGCAGGCCGCAGCCACAAATGAGGTCGTCGATCATCGTCGCGTGCACCTGCGGCACCTGCTGCAGCACCTTGAGCGTCACCTGAGCGGCCAGGTCATCTGGCCGCATCCCGACCAGGTGCCCCTTGAAGGCGCGGCCGATGGCCGTGCGGCCGGCGGCAACTATGACGGCTTCTGGCATGTCTTCCCTCCTCTGGCTGCTCCAATCCCGCTGCCCTGGCGCAAACGAGTCACGGCGCCTGCCTATTCCCCACCGGATCGGCTCAGCGCATGCCAGCGTAGGTCTGGCAGAGCCGGTTTACCACCAACGCAAAGCCGGCGACGGCGACAGCAGCTGGCAAGGCGACCCATCGGCAGCTCCTGTGACAACCTGATTCCTCGCGCCTGCCGGAAGGACCGGGCGCCTCAGGACCGGTGGCGAGCGGACCGGCCCCGCTAGCTACTCTTAGACAACGGCGCCGAACAGTTCTTGAAGGTCCGCGTCGGTCACCACCTTCCGGTGGTCGGCGAACCGTAGGAACTCCTCCCACGCGTGTTCCAGGTGGTCGGGCGGCACCTCCAGGCCGAGGCGGCCCAGGCGATGGCGAAACGCATGCCGGCCCGAG
>JALZAW010000116.1 GCA_030948155.1 Candidatus Dormiibacterota bacterium
TTGGCGTCTCGGGCCGGCAGCCGCAGCGCAGCCGCTATCTCGTCGGGGGTCAGACCCGAGACCAGGCGCAGATAGGGCTCGATCAGCGTGTCGGGCAGGGACATGACCTTGCCGTAGATCTCGGCCGGGGGCGCCGCCACACCTATGTAGTTGCCGAGGGACTTGCTCATCCGCCGCCCGTCGGGGCCGACCAGGAGGGGGAAAACCATGACATCCTGCGGCAGCTGGCCATAGGCGCGCTGAACCTCCCGGCCGAAGAGGAGGTTGAAGAGCTGGTCGCTGCCGCCGATCTCCACGTCGGCGCGGATGGCAACCGAGTCATAGCCCTGGCTGAAGGGATAGAGAATCTCGTGAGCGCCGATGGCGGCACCCGACTGCAACCGGTGGCTGAAGTCCTCGCGCTGCAGCACCGACTGCAGCGTCTGGCTCCCGAGCAGACGAAGGACGTCGGCGGCCGTCATGCGGCCCAGCCATTCCGCATTGCCGTGAACCTCCGCGCGCCCGAGATCCAGAATGCGACCCGCTTGCTCGAAGTACGTCTGGGCGTTCGCCTCGACCTCACCTGCGGTCAGCATGGGCCTGGTCTCAGACCGTCCGCTGGGGTCCCCGATCTGGGCTGTGTAGTCGCCCACTATCAGCACTGCCGTGTGGCCCGCGTCCTGGAAGGCCCGCAATACACCAAGCTGGATCGTGTGGCCAAGGTGGAGATCGGGCGCCGTCGGGTCCAGTCCGAGCTTCACCCGGAGCCGATCTCCCCGCCCGAGCCGCGCCCGCAGGTGCTCAGCGCTGTGGATCTCCACGGCTATCTCTTGCAGTGCGGCCCAGAGCCGTTCTGCGGCTCCCGTCGCGGTCACGGAAGGTCGCCCTCAAAGCGCGTACTGAGCATGGCCCAAATCTGGTCAGGCCGGGTGTCCACTGCCAGGTCGGCCTGGCTGCCGCGGTTCTCGACGGCCATCCCTTGCAGTCCGTACCGGAGCCGCTGGGCGGCTCTGTTCTCAGTCACGGAAGGTCGCCTGATAGCGATTTGTCAGCACTGCCCGAATCCGCTCCAGCCGCGTGTCGACCTCCTCGTCGGTCAGCGTGCGCTCGGGGCTGCGGAACCTCAGGCCGAAGGCGACGCTCTTGCGACCCCCGGCCACCTGGCTGCCGCGGTAATCGTCGAAAGCCAGCGCGTCGGTCAGGAGCTCACCACCCGTCGCGCGGATGGCGTCGGCGATGGTCGCAGCCTCCACGTCCACCGGCACCACCACTGCCAGGTCGCGGGTCACCGCTGGGTAGCGGGGCAAGGCCTTCACCTTGCGGGTCGGATCCAATTGGAGGAGGGGCGCTATCTCCAGCTGAGCCGCGACCGCTCGTCCCGGCAGGCCAAACGCCTGAGAGGTGGTGGGATGAAGTTCGCCGATGATGCCGATGGCACCCCGGCCGGCCAGAATGCGAGCGGTCCGGCCAGGGTGGTAGAGCCGGTCTTCGGCCGGCTCGAAGCGCAACCTGGCGGGCGCCAGGGCGTTCACCGCCCGCACGAGTCCACCCTTCAGCTCGTAGAAGGCCTGCCGAGCGTCGTCTGCTCCTTCGTGACCTGTGCTGAGGACGCCGAGAAGCTGCGGTTCCTCGGGCTGCACCTGGGGCTCTTCTGTGTCCCCCGGCAGGCGCAGGTAGACGCGGCCGATCTCGAAGAGCCGGCTGGCCTCGCGACCGTGATTCTGCTGCAGCTGCGCCACCTTGAGGAGCGAGGGGAGCAGCGATGTCCGCAGCGCGTCCTGGTCATCACTGAGAGGGTTGACCAGCCGAAGTGCCCGCTCATCAAGCCCCAACCGGCGCAACATCTCGCTCGCAACCAACGCCGGTGTCACGACCTCATCGAGGCCGATGCCGGCGAGCGCCAGCCGGCAGGGATCCAGCCGCCGCTCCAGGCTCGGCCTGGCGGACCGCCAGGCGGTGCGCCGCCGGCCGGGCAGCGTGGCTGGCACTCTGTCATAACCGTAGATGCGGCCGACCTCCTCGGCGACGTCCTGCACCCTTGTCACGTCCAGCCGGAAGACCGGCGACAGCACGTACCAATCGCCCTCGGTCTCGACTCGGACCTGAAAGCCCAGGCGATCGAGGATCGCCTCCATCTCCTCCAGCGGCACGTGGAGGCCGAGGATCGCGTCGATCCGCTCAGGTCGAAAACGCACGGGGACCGGCTCCTGCGGCCGCGGATAGGATTCGGCCCAGCTCGTGTGGACCTTGGCGCCGCAGATCTCCTGCAGTAGCTCGGCCGCCCGGCGCGCGCCGGCCAGCGCCAGCTCCGGCGAGATGTTCTTCTCGAACCTGACCGACGCCTCCGTGCGCAGCTTCAGGCGCCGCGACATGCCGCGTACGGCGATGCCCTCGAAATTGGCGGCCTCCAGCAATATCCGGGTGGTACCGGCCTCGACAGCCGTTTCCGCGCCGCCGATGAGACCCGCCAGCGCCACCGGTTCGTTGGCGTCGGTGATGACGAAACTGTCAGGCCCCAGCTGCCGGTCCTGACCGTCCAGGCAGAGCAGATGCTCGCCGTCGCGGGCCTGGCGCACACCGATCCTGCGCGCACTCAACCGGTCCAGGTCGAAGGCGTGGAGAGGCTGGCCGTACTCCAGCACCACGTAGTTGGTGATATCGACGACGTTGTTGATGGGCCTCACCCCCACTGCGCGGAGCCGCCGCTGCAACCAGCGGGGTGAGGGGCGGACGCGGACGTCACTCACGACAGCGCCGATATAGCGCCGGCAGAAACCGGAGTCCTCGATCTCGATCCTGACCAAATCCGTGCCCGGCGGCTCGATGCCGCCGGTGAAGAGCGGCATGAAGTCGTGCTTCAGCCGGCGCTGTCGGGCGGCTGCCAGCTCCCTGGCCAGGCCCAGGTGACAGAGACAGTCAGGCCGGTTGGGGGTGACCTCCACCTCCAGAATGGCGTCGCTCGGCACAATCGCGCTGAGCTGCTGGCCCGGCTCGCCAGAATCCAGCAGCATGATGCCGTCGTGGTCGTCGGAGAGTTCCAACTCAGCTGGCGAGCAGAGCATGCCCCGCGCTTGGAAACCGGCGATAGTACCGTCGCGGACCTTGACTCCGCTCGGCACAGTCGTGCCGGGCAGAGCGACCGGCACCAGTGAGCCGACGACAGCGTTGGCGGCGCCCGCCACGATCTGCCTCTGCTCGTCACCCAGGTCCACCATGTGCACCCAGAGCGGCCTTTTGGAGGCGGGGTGTGGCTCCTGCGAGAGGACTCGGCCCACCCTTATCTGGGAGAGGTCGATCAATGTCAACTGCTCCACTGTCCAACCGGCCATCGTCAGCGTCTGGGCTGCCTCCTGGGGGGTGAGGTCGTCGATCCCGGCCAGCTCGCACAGCCACTGGAACGAGAACCGCACTAGGAGCCGCCCAACTAGAACTGCTCCAAGAAGCGGTGGTCGTTGTCGTAAAAAAGCCGCAGGTCCTCCACGCCGTACTTCAGCATCGCTATCCGCTCGATGCCGAAGCCCCAGGCGAAGCCGCTGTAACGCTCAGGATCGATGTTCCCGTTCCGAAGGACCACCGGATGGACCATGCCGCAGCCGCCCGCCTCCAGCCAGCCGTCGCCACCGCAGCTGCGGCAGCCCCGGCCGCCGCAAACGGAGCAGGAGACGTCGAACTCAAAGCTGGGCTCCGTGTAGGGGAAGTAGCTCGGCCTGAAGCGCACCCTCCGCTCTTCCTCCCAAAGCGACTGCGAGAAGTACTGCACAGTGCCCTTCAAATCGCCGACCGTGATGTCGACGTCCACTGCCAGCGCCTCCACCTGCATGAACTGAGCCAGGTGGCTGGCGTCCGTCGCCTCCTGCCTGTAGACCCGGCCTGGCATCGCCGCATAGATCGGCGGCTCCCCGTATTTGAGCATCGTCCGGATCTGCATGGGTGAGGTGTGGGTGCGCAGGACAAGCGTTTCCGACCGGTTCAGGAAGAACGTCTCCTGCATGTCGCGGGAGGCGTGACCGCTGGGCAGGTTCAGTGCTTCGAAGTTGTACCAGTCGGTCTCGACCTCGGGGCCAATCTCGACCTGGTAACCCATCCTCTCCATGATCGTCTCGATCTCTCGCTGCACAACTGTCAGCACATGCAGCCGGCCCAGCCGAGGCGCTTGGCCGGGCAGCGTGACGTCGACCCTCTCGCTCTCAGCCAAACCGGCCAGCCGTCGCCGCCGCAAATCAGCCAGGCGCTCAGTGAGGGCGTCGAGGAGGGAACGCTTAGCCAGGTTGTAGGCACTGCCGGTTTTCTGTCTCTCGCCTGGCGCCAGCTGCGAGAAGTCCGGCGGCGCCAGCACGCCGCGGGCGCCCAGATAGTGGATGCGCAGGCGCTCCAGTTCAGCGGCTTGAGAAGCCTCGGCGATCAGCCTGCGCGCCTCCGCCGCGATCTGCTCGAAATCGGTCATGACAGGCGCCGGTGCAGCTCGAAGAGCAGCACAGCCGCCGCCGCGGCAACGTTGAGCGATTCCGCCCCCCGCTGCATCGGGATGGTCACCGGTTCAAGTCGCGGGTTGCTGAGCCCATGCGACTCGCTGCCTAGAGCGAGAACCTCCACTCCCTTTAGATCCAGGCGGCGGATGTCCGCGCCACCCCGAGGGGTGGCGCCCAATCCCCTCACACCGGCGAGATCGGCCCAGGTGCCCCGGGCTACGCCGAGCCCGAACACCGTCCCGGCCGAGGCCCTCACGGCCTTGGCGGAGAAGGGATCAGCGCCGCCGAGCAGGGCGACCGCGGGTGCGCCCGCCGCCACCGCGCTGCGGCAAATCGTCCCCACGTTGCCCGGATCCTGAACGCCGTCCAGGACCAACAGCGGCCAGCCGGCTGCCCGCGCTGCTGCCAGGGCTTCGCTGACGCTCAACTCCGTCACCTTCCCTATCGCCAGTACACCCTGCGGGCTGACCGTCTGACTGACGGCGCTGAACAAACGGGGAGCGAGCTCGATCACACGCTCGGCCGGGATGCTTGACTCGCTGCCCTTTCGCAGCGCCAGCAGTTCCAGGCGCACGCCCCGTGCCGCCGCCTCCGCCACCACCTGTGGCCCCTCGATCAAGGCCAGACCAGGTTCCCGCCTCTTGGCCAGCTGGCGCAGCCGCTTGACGGCCCGGTTCTCGGGCGAGAGAACAGCTTCCGGCGCGGCCAGGGCAGCCCTACTGGCTCTGCTTGGCAACCTCGACCAGCCGGGCGAAGGAGCCGCTGTCGGCGACAGCCAGGTCGGCCAGCACCTTGCGGTCGATCTCCACTCCGGCCTGGCGGAGTCCGTGCATGAAGCGGTTGTAGGGCATGCCGCTCTGGCGGGCGGCAGCGTTGATGCGGGCGATCCAGAGCCGGCGGAAGTCGCGCTTGCGCTGACGCCGGTCCCGGAAGGCATAGGCGAGCGAATGCAGGACCGCCTCGTTAGCGGAGCGGAAGAGCAGCTTCTTGGAGTAGCGGAAACCCTTGGCCCGCTCCAGGATTGCCTTGTGCCGTCGATGGGCGCTGACGCCTCGCTTGACTCTGGCCATGTAACTTCCTAAATCCCCAGCGCCTGACGAACCTGGCGCACGTCCGAGGGATGAATCAACGGCGAGCTTCGGTACCCGCGCTTGCGCTTGGCCGACTTGTGCTCCAGCAGATGGCTCTTCCAGGCGTGCCGGCGGACCAACTTGCCGTTTCTGGTCACCCGCACGCGCTTGGCCACGTCTTTACGGGTCTTCAGCTTGGGCATCAAACTCCTTCCTTGACCTGTACTGGCGCGGACGGCTGAGGGTGCGGACGGTGATTGGGCGCCAGGATCATGAAGAGGTTCCGCCCCTCCATGATGGGCGCGCGCTCGACAGTGGCGATCTCCTTCGCCGCGTCGGCCACTCGGTCCAGCAGGCGCCGGCCGATGTCCTGATGGACCATCTCCCGACCCCTGAACATAATCGTCACCTTGACTTTCTCACCTTGCTCGATGAACTGGCGAACACCCTTGAATTTGGTCTGGAAATCGTGGTCGGCCACCTTCGGTCGGAGCTTCATCTCCTTCAGCTTGGTGGTGTTCTGCTTCCGCCGCTGGTCCTTCTCCCGCTTGATGGTCTCGAACTTGTAGCGCCCGTAATCAAGCAGCTTGCAGACTGGCGGACTTGCCTGAGGAGCCACCTCGACCAAGTCGAGGCCCTTCTCCCCCGCTATGCGGAGCGCCGCCGCCGTGCTGAGGACGCCGAGCTGGTTGTTCTGGTCGTCGATCAGGCGCACTTCCTGGGAGCGGATCTGATCGTTGATACGAAGCTCTCTAAACGGGATGAGACGATCCCTTGGTCAAATTCAGTGTCGCTTTATTCTCCTAACAAAAAAACGGACGGCACAGGTGCCATCCGCCAGCGCCGAACCTCTTAAGAGCCATGCGGCCCGCGAGGTGAGGGGCGGATACCCCTGCTTCAAGACGTGCTGCATGTTACCAGGTCGGTCCTCCGAACGCTTCAGAGCCGTTTCTGGCGGACTTCGCTCGCGACTCGCTCGACAAAAGCCTCCAGCTCCTCGCTGCTCTGCTCTCCGGCCCGGTCGCGGATCTGGACGCTGCCCGATTCTGCCTCTCGTTCACCGACCACCGCCAGGTAGGGCAGGCGCCGGTTCCGGCCCTCGGCAATCTTCTTGCCCACCCTCTCCGGCCGGGCGTCGACCTCCACCCGCAGGCGCTCCCTTCGCAGCCGCTCAGCCACCTGCTGCGCGTACGGAACGTGGGCGTCGGTTATGGGCAGGACCCCTACCTGGACCGGCGCCAACCAGGTTGGGAAAGCGCCCGCGTAGTGCTCGATCAGATAGGCGGTGAAGCGCTCGAGAGCGCCCAGGGCCCCCCGATGGACCATGATGGGAGTCTGCCGCGAGCCATCAGCGGCGATGTACTCCAGGCCGAATCGAAGCGGCAGCTGGAAATCCACCTGGACCGTGTTGTTGGTGAACTCCCGCCGCTGCGCATCGAGGATCTGGAAGTCGAGCTTCGGCCCGTAGAACGCGGCCTCGCCGCGGCCCACCTCGTAGCGCTCGCCGCTGGCGTCCAAGGCTTCCGCCAGCGCCGACTCGGCGTGGCGCCACTGTTCGTCAGCCCCCACCCACTTCGCCGCCTGCTCGTCGCGGACTGAAAGCCTGTAGCGATGGATCTGCACGCCCAGCGTCCGCATGAAGTACTGGGCCAGCTCGATGGCGCCACGGAGCTCCTCCTGCAGCTGGTCGGGGGTGCAGAAGATGTGAGCGTCGTTCAGTGCGATCGAGCGGACCCGGATCATGCCCATCAGTTCGCCCGACTTCTCCCAGCGGTACATGTTGCCGATCTCGGCGATCCGCAGCGGCAGGTCGCGGTAGCTGCGAGGCTCAGCCTCATAGACGAGGATGTGATGAGGACAGTTCATCGGCCGCAGCTCCAGCTCCTCGCCCTCGGGGGTCCGCATGGGCGGAAACATGGTTTCCTGGAACTTCTGATAGTGGCCGCTCTGGCGGAAGAGGTCGAGCTTCGCGACGACAGGAGTGACGACGTGCTGGTAGCCACGGGCCAGCTCCTCGTCCACTATCCAGCGTTCCAGCTCCCGCCGAACTGTCGCGCCGTGAGGCAGCCAGATAACCATGCCCTGACCCGTCCGTTCGTCGAGCCGGAACAGCTTCAGCTGGGGGCCGAGCCGTTTGTGATCCCGTTTCTCGGCCTCGGCCAACGCCCTTAGGTAGTCGTCAAGCGACTCC
>JALZAW010000117.1 GCA_030948155.1 Candidatus Dormiibacterota bacterium
CTCCCGGCTCGGCAGGCAGGGCAAAGGCATAGCGGCCCAGGAAGTTGATGTGCCGGAAGGCCAGCGGTGAGAGCCGAGCCAGATCCTCAGGCAGGACCTCTCGGCCGAGCTGGCGCAGTCGGGTCACGGCCAGGTCCATATAGCGAGTGCTCCAGAGCACAACGGCGTTCAGCACCAGACCCAGCGCGCCTAGCTGGTCGTCCTGGCCCTCGCGGTAGCGCTTGCGCAGCTCGCCACGCTGGCTATGGAAGATCCTTCGCGCCAGTTGGTGGCGCCCTTCCTGCAGGTTGAGCTGGGCGCCGATCTGGCGCCGGTAGCTGTCGTCAGCGTCCACGTAGACCAGTAAGTGCATCGTCTTCGCGATCCGGCCGTACTCGGCGAAGGCCTGCCCCAGCGCTGAGGGACGGCCATCGCGCGCCAGCATTCGGAGCAGGTCATAGGCCCGCACTGTGCCCGTGATCAGGGAGCCGGCCACGCGCAGCATGTCCGTCCAGCTCTGCCTGATCTTGCCAAGGTTGAGGGGCGACCTGGCCAGGGCGTTGAGCGGCCCATAGTCGGCTTGGCGGTCGATGCGCCAGAACCGAGTGTCAGAGAGATCGGCCAGGCGGGGTGAGAACTGGTAGCCCAGGAGCCGGAAGAGCCCGAAGACCATCTCCGAATAGCTGGCGGTGTCGGTCACCACCATCTCCGGCCGCGACCCCAGGTTGACGTTGAGCAGGGTGTCCATTGGTCGTCCACCTCGACGTTAAGCTGGGTCAGCCTCGCAGGGGCCGAAGAGCGTTGGCAGCCGCCAGAATGGTCGAACCGTTGTTCACGATCGTCGCCGTCAACGGGTTCAGACGTTCCAGGATGGCCAGCGCCAGCCCGATCGCGTTGGGCAGAGCTGCCGGGCCGATGTTCTCGCGAACAATGTCGTTAGCAGTGTGAGCCCGACGGATGGCTGCCACTAGCGCTCCCCAAGTCCTCAAGCTCGCTGATCGAGCGGGATGCCGAGCAGCCGCATCCAGTTGCTGGCAAACTGCCTGTCCCGGCTGGGGCTTCGGCAGCCGCGGCTCCAGGCGAGCGCCCCTCCAACCTCACGCCGCAGTGGGAGCCGCAGAGGCGGACTCAGCATTCCCAAATCGCGCAAGGGGCGGATAGCTCGAGTCGGCGACCGCTTCTGCCTCTGCCACACTGCCAAACAGCGCCGGTAGCTCCGGGACTGAACGGTCTAAGCGGCTGAACTCAAGGTTGGCCTCATAGACGTCACCGTTGGCATCGTCGCGGGCGCGCTGGTAGCGTGCCAACTCGGTCGTCAGGTCCGCATCGGTCCCGCCGAGACCACCCTCCACGGCTTGCGCCAACAGCTCAGCGTCGCGAAACGCGTCGGAGATGCCGCGAGCCGCGAGAGGATCCTTGTGGTGGGCGGCATCGCCCACCAGCGCCCAGCCTGGTCCATGAGCCTGCCTGATGAAGTTGGGCAGGGACAGCATCCCCAGCATCCGGCCTTCGCGGCTGGCACCGGCTCTACTGAGTAGCCCACCGATGATCGGGGTCTGCCGCACCGCACGCAGATACTGTCTTGCAGGGTCGGATCGGTAGTCCTGCGCCGCGTCAGCGGGAGCCTGCACCCAGGCGACCGCCAAGCCGTCATTGGTCGGGACGAGGCCCGCGGCCAAGCCCTTGGTCAAATACAGAGCGGCGCACTGAGGTGTAATGCCGCGCCAGTAGCTCCAGTAGCAGATGCTGGTGGTGCCGTCGTCTCGATGAAGGCGGGCTCCCGCTCTGCGTGCCACCAGCGAGTTGCGGCCGTCGGCGCCCACCACGATGCGAGCGAAGACATCTTGTTCGCGTCCAGTTACGTCGAGTAACCGGGCCCCCACCACGCGCTCGCCGGCAAAGAGAAGGCCCCGCAGGGTGGTCCGCGTCCGAACCTCGGCACCCGCCCGCCGACTCGCCTCCAGCAGTACCTGGTCGAGCGCGAACCGGCGCGGCGCAATCGGCGCCGGAGCGTTCTCGGGCACCCGGTGCTCGGTTACCGACGCTCCGATCACCAGACGCCTGCTTGTGATCGGCGGAGCGCCGGTCGCAATCACCTCCTCGAGCAGTCCCCAACTCATCAGCCGAGCCACGCCACTGGGTTTGATCATGTGCCCGTTGATGCTGTCCGAGGGAAACTCAGCCTTGTCGACCAACAGCACGCTGAGCCCAGCTCGAGCCAGGAGCATGGCTAGGGGGGAGCCGGCACACCGACCTCCGATGACGATGACGTCGTACCTCATTGCCGCAAGGCTGCGGGAGGCGCTGGACAGGAGCATCCCTGGCTTCAGGTATTTCTCCCCACCACTCCCGCCAGCTCGGTGCGCGATACCACGCCGAGCTTTCCAAAAACGTGCTTGAGGTGCGTTTCCACCGTGTACCGCGCGATGAAGAGGCGGTCGGCGATTTCACGGTTAGAGAGCCCTTGGGCAGCCAGCGCAGCCACTCGCAGTTCGGACGCTGTCAAGCTGTCCCATCCGGTGAGGGGGCGCCTCGGCCTCTGCGCCGGTTGCTTGACTTGACGCTCAGCGCCGTCTCGCACGGGCGCGACCTCTCGCAAGAAGTCCCCGACAGCTCGAACGATCGCATCGGAGTCACCGCTCCAGGGCACGTGGTCGGTGCCCTCGAGGACCACAAGACGAGCGCCACGGATCCCGGACGCCAGGGCCTCTCCGTAGCTCAAGGGGATGAACTCCGTCCGCCTGTGCACCACCAGGGTGGGCACCCGGATCTTGGGGAGTTCGGCGGTCACGTCGGTCTCGGCAAGTGCTTCCACGAGCGCTCGGGCCATCGCCGGGCTGGCAGCCCCGCGCTCGAGCGCGGCTCTCTCGTTGCGCTCAGCGTCGCTGTTGGCGCTGGGCGCGAAGATGTCCACCGAACGGCCCTCTCCCCAGTGCACCACCATCGAGCGCATCTGCTTCATAGCCCACCCGGGCGGACTCCGGGATGCCGTGCCGTACAAGACCAGGGCGCGAACGGATCGGGGGTGCAGGGCCGCGTACCTGATGGCGATGGGGCCGCCCTCGGAATAGCCGAGCAGCACCGGCCGTCGGCAGCGCGCGCTCCGCAGGACTGCGCCGAGATCCGCCACTCGTTCCTCCAGCGTTGGAAGTGCGACCACCGGGTCCGACAGTCCTGTCCCCCGCTTGTCGAAGCGAACAAGGCGGCTGAAGGAACTGAGGGAGAGGATGAACCGCCGGTAGGCCGGCATGCGCCACAGGAGCTCCAAGTGGGTCACCAGCCCGGGAACGATTACGAGATCGAGTCCGCGGCCCACCACTTGGTAGGCGATCTTCGCGCCGGCAGAATCCGCATACAGCGTCTTGGGCTGCACTTGACTCCGCTTCAGCTCGAGTAGTTCGGCCAGGTCGCCATCTTCCCCCGCACCTCCTCGAGCGTTTCCGTCCCGAGCAGCTGCAGCAGCCGCAGTGTGGGCCGGTAGACGAGGGGGCGTCCGTTCGCGTGATCGTCCCGCTCCGCACAGAGCAAGCCCCGCGAGAGCAGCAGGGCCAGCGTCTCCGAGCTGTCGCGGGGCAGCGAGACCGGTCCCTGCGGCCCTATCGACAGCCGCGCTGCGCCCCTGACCTCCTCAATCCGCCGCCGTGTGGCCATGCCATCCATGATCACAATGGCCAGGACCTCCGCCATCTCCTGAGTCAGCCGGGGCAGCCGCTCCGGCTGAACCAGCTGGGCAACCACCTCGTGAAACCGCTTCTCCGGCGTCAGCTGCACGTGGGCGCCGTCGTCAAGGACCTCCATTGTAGGCTTCAGCTCGTAGCGGAAATACCGTTCCCAGTGGTCGTTCCAGGGATCGATGACCCCGAGACCGCGAACCTCCGCCAGATACTCCTCGGCTGACGGATATACGCGGCCCAGGCGCTGAACGGTCCGCATCACTTCCCAGAAGGCGGTGAGCTGCGGGCGTCCCAGGCCGTCTATGAGGATCAAGCGGCGAACGCGCGAAGGTATCAGCACGGCGACCTGCATGGCGACGAAGGCGCCTGCGGAGTGCCCTGCCAGGTCGAAGGTGTCGATCTCGAGTGCGGTGGCGAGGTCGAGGACGTCTCTCGCCTCATTGCGCCATCCGTAGGTCCCTGGCCCGGTCGGCGGGCTGAAGCCGCGGCCGCGGAGGTCGAAGGAAACCACCTGGCGCTCGCCCATCCCGAGCTGTTCGCCGATGAAGTCGAAGGTCCGAGAGTTGCCGGGGAGTCCAGGTACACACAGGATGGCCTTCCCGTCGGCCGGCCCGAAGCGGCGGGTCCGTATTGTGCCTCTCCGGAGGTGCACGTCAAATTCCGTCATCTCGAGCCATCGTGGTGCGATTGGGGTGGGCGCCCACCGTGTCACTCCCGCTCCTGTATCCAGCGGGAGAGGGCGTCGGGCAGCTCTCGCTGCACCTTTCCGCTGACGTACATCTCGATGTGGCCCACCACCGCCACGTCCTCTCGCTGCAAGCGGCTCAGCGTGCCGGCGCCGGCGGCCGTCTCTCGTACTCTCCGCTCATTGCAGTGTTCCCTCCGTTGTCGTCGTTTGTAGATGGCAGTCATGTCGCGACGGTCTCGGGCCCCAGTTCGGCGAGGATCCCTACGTCGGGCGAGTAGTCGATTGGAATCACGATCAGGGACGGCTCGTCGAGGGTCAGGGCCTGACGCAGGCGCTTCGAGAACTCGGCTGCGGACGAGCAGCGCCATGCCGGCATCCCGAAGGCCTCGGCGAGCTTGACGAAGTCCGGATTGCCGAAGTCGGTGCCGAAGTGCCGGCCGAAGCGCTTGTCCTGCTTCCAGACGATCGAGCCGTACTGGCCGTTCTCCCAGACGACGCTCACGAAGGGCGTGCGCAGACGGACGGCCGTCTCCAGCTCCTGGCAGTTCATCAGGAAGCCGCCGTCGCCGCTGACCGCGACCACTTTCCGCTCCGGATGGACCAGCTTGGCCGCGATGGCGGCCGGTACCGCGAAGCCCATGCCGGCGAGGCCGTTGGCGATGAGGACCGTGTTCGGCTCATAGGCCGGGAACATCCGGCCGATCCAGAGCTTGTGCAGGCCGACGTCGGAGACCAGGATGTCCAGCCGGCCCATCGCCTGCCGGATCTCATAGAGCGCCCGCGGCGGCTGCATCGGAAAGCTGTCGTCCTGCTTCGAGCGCTCGAGGTGCGCGATCACGGCCTCCTGCAGGCGGGAGGAACCTCCGCGTCGCGAGATGTTGCGGCACTCCTCGCCGAGCCGGGTCAGGATGTGGTACAGATCTCCGACCAGCTCCACCTGGGGGGTGAAGTCGGCGTCGATCTCGGCGGGAAGGGTGTCAATGCAGATCACCTGCTTGTCGCGCCTCGGGTTCCAGTGCTTGGGCGCGTGCTCGACGAGGTCGTAGCCGATGGTGATCACCACGTCGGCGTCGTCGAACCCGACCATCCGGTAGTCGCCGGCCTGGAGTCCGACCGGCCCCAGGCTGTGAGGGTCGTTGGGCTCCAGGACTCCCTTCGCCATGAAGGTCTCGGCGACCCGGATCCCGGTCGCTCGCGCGAACTCGCGCAGCGCGGGTGCCGCGCCTCCGCGAACCACGCCGTTGCCGGCGAGGGCGATGGGGTTGGCTGCCTCACGGATCAGCTCGGCGGCTTTGAGCAGCTCGCGGGCCGGCGGTTCCGCCCGCAGCGGCTCGCGACGGGGCAGCGGACCGCTGTCCGCAACCGGCGCCGCCATGATGTCCTCGGGCAGCTCGATGTGAGTCGCCCCGGGCTTCTCGCTCTCGGCGACCTTGAAGGCCTTGCGGACGACCTCGGGAATGATCAGCGGGTGGGTGAGGCGGGCGTTCCACTTGGTGATCGGACGCATCAAGCTGGGGACGTCGATGTACTGGTGGGACTCCTTGTGCATGCGCTCGAGGTCGCCCTGGCCGGTGAGCGCCACCAGCGGTGCGCGATCGAGAAAGGCGTCGGCGACAGCGGTGACCAGGTTGGTGGCGCCAGGGCCCAGAGTGCCCAGGCAGACGCCGGCATGGCCGGTCAGGCGGCCATAGACGTCGGCGATGTAGGCGCCGGCCTGCTCGTGGCGGACCGGCACGAACGAAATCGAAGACCGCGACAGTGACTCGTTGAAGTCCAGCGTCTCCTCACCGGGAATACCGAAGACGTAGCGAACGCCCTCGGCTTCCAGGCACTCCACGAACAGGTCCGAGGCTCTGCGTTCGGTCATCATCTTCTTGCTCTGCATGGACCACGTCAGCGCAGCGGTTGCCAGCGTCTGTGACGCTTGCGAGCATGCCGCTGCCTGGTTGCTACGTCGAGGAGGTCGTCGAACCTCCAGTTGGCTTCGGCTTTCGCAACCGCCATGAACAAGTCTTGCAGTTGCTCTCCGAGGTCCAGAGCCAGCTCTGGACCGCCCGTGTCGCTCGATCGATCCTGGCCTACTGCGAGCCGTGGATCGCTTGTGCAGTCGCGGTTTGGCTCTAACATGCACACACTGTGCGCCATGACCGCGCCGCATAGGGCACTTACAGTGGTTGCGGTCGTTTTGGTCATTCTGGTCCTCTTTTCCGCGCAGTCTGGGGAGTACCCCCGCCATTGGCCGGGTTAGGGGGCGTGCATGTCTCACGCGCGGCTGCTTACCGAGATCGACGCAAACAATCCTCTTTGGGAGTTCGCGGACCGTGAAGGACCCGCTCCGGCTTCGCCGGGTACTTCCCCGACTGCGCGGGGGAGAGACGAGTTTCTGTTACCGTGCTGTGTCGGCGAGGGAGCTCCAGACGTCCAGTTTCGTCCGGACCCTCTGGATCACTTCGTCTGTGAACTCTGTTGTGCTGGAGTGGCCGCCCAGGTCCGCGGTCTTGACACCGTCCGACACCGCCTCCAGGGTCGCCTCGTAGATCGCACGGGCAGCCGAGTGGTGGGCGCTGTAGGGCATGTAGTTGAGGATCGACGCAACTGCGAGAATCATCGCCATCGGGTTGGCCACGTCCTTTCCCTCCAGCGAAGGAGCCGTCCCGTGTGGTGCCTCGCTCATGGCGACGGTCACGTCGCTCTCTGAATCGAAAGCCAGCAGGACGGACTCGGCCGCGGCGATGGTGCCAAACATCTGCATGACCAGGTCGCTGAGGTTGTCGCCGTCTCGGTTCATGGTTGGTATGACGAGAGCCTCACCGCTGGTTGCAAGGAGCAGCGCGTAGGCGGCATCGATCAGTTGCGGGGCGTATCGGACGTCCGTGTAGAGGGTGGCAGCACGGTCCATCTCTTCTTTGAACATCCCTTCGTAGAGAGGGCTGACCGTCCACTTGGGGCCCCCGAAGACGGTCGCCCGCAGTCGCTGTGCGTGCTTGAAGGCGTATTCTGCGACGATCCTGCTGGTACGGCGGCTCACCTTCTCGGTGCGGTAGGCCCATTCGTCGAGTCCCTCGCCCTCGCGCCATTCCTTGGCGCCATAGGCGTCGTCGACGGCCATGCGGATCACGGAGACGGTGGCGTACACGGCGGCGAGCGGGCGGACGCCCGGGATGCGGCGCCCGGTACGGACGATGACGCGCCCGTCGACTGCTTTGCGCAAGATGGCATTGGGACTGCCCACGTCTTGGCTGCCCTCCGGCGTGATGGTGGCCGCCTTCACGCCAAAGCGGACTTGGTTCAGCGC
>JALZAW010000118.1 GCA_030948155.1 Candidatus Dormiibacterota bacterium
AAGTAGAGGCCGGCGGGACCGCCACCGATGATCCCGATCTCGAGTGGCCGCGACCTCACGCCGAGCTGCCCGGCTGGCGCAGCCTGAAGCGTTGGAGCTTGCCGGTGGTGGTGCGCGGCAGCGCTGAGACCAGCTCGATCTGGCGGGGGTATTTGTAGGGCGCGAGCCGGGACTTGACGAAGTCCTGCAGTTCCTTGATCGTGCTTTCCCTTCCGCCAGCGGCCGGCCCCAGCACGACGAAGGCTTTGACCACCATGCCGCGCTGGTGGTCAGGCACGCCCACCACTGCCGCCTCCAGCACCGCTGGGTGCTGGAGCAGCGCCTCCTCCACCTCCGGTCCGGCGATGTTGTAGCCGGCGGAGATGATCATGTCGTCGGCGCGCGAGCGGTAGCTGAAATAACCGTCAGCGTCCCGGACGTAGATGTCGCCGGTCAGGTTCCAGCCGTTCTTGACGTAAACGGTCTGGCGATCTCCCCGCAGGTAGCGGCAGCCCGTCGGGCCCTTGACAGCCAGCCTTCCCATCTCGCCCTCGGGCACCGGCAGCCCCTCGTCGTCCTGCACCTCCGCGTGATAGCCAGGGACGGCGCGCCCGGTGAAACCGGGTCGCATCCGCTCCGGCGTCTCGGCGATGAAGATGTGCAGCATCTCCGTCGAACCCAGGCCGTCGATGATCCTGATGCCAGTGCCCCGGTGCCAGGCGTCCCAGGTAGCCGCCGGCAGCGTCTCGCCGGCAGAGACGCAGGCGAGCAGCGAGGAGAGATCGGCCTCGCCCAGGCGGCCGAGCAGGAAGCGAAAGGCTGTCGGCGCAGTGAAGAGTGTGGTTACCCGGCGACGCTCAATGCCCTCCAGCAGCTGTTCAGGCCCTGACTGCTCCAGCAGCAGCGTGGCAGCGCCGGCGTGCAGGGGGAAGAGCAGCAGGCCGCCCAGGCCGAAGGTGAAGGCCAGCGGTGGGCTGCCAGTGAAGAGGTCGTTCGAGCTTGGTTTCAGCACGTGCCGGGAGAAGGTGTCACAAACGGCCAGTACGTCCCGATGAAAGTGCATGGTGGCTTTCGGCCGACCGGTCGTGCCCGAGGTGAAGGCAAGCATGCAGACGTCGTCGGCGGAGGTCGGAAAGGTCTGGAACCGGGCCGGCTGGCGCTCAATCCGCTCCAGCAGATCGCCAGTCGCGCCGCCCCCGAAGGCCAGGATGGGCACACCGGGAAGTTGGGCGGCTTGCAGATCTTCCAGGCGACGGTGGTCTGAGATGGCCAGTTGGAGATCCGCCATCTCCCCGATCGGCTGGAGTTCGCCCGGACGGAGGAGCGGCATGGTCGCCACCGCCACGCAGCCGGCCTTCAGCACGCCGAACCAGCAGGCGGCCAGCCAGGGGCTGTTGAAGCCGCGCAGCAAGACCCGGTTCCCCGGCACCAGGCCGAAGTCGTTGACTAGCACGCCGGCGATCTGGTTCGCCCGGCGTTGTAGTTCCGCGTACGACCAGGTCTCTTCGAGGCTGAGCAGGCAGCGCCGCTCGCCGCGTCCCTCGCGGACGTGCCTGTCCAGCAGCGTGTCGACGCAGTTGAACCGCTCGGGGTATTGCAGCTCGGGCGGTCCGAAGACGAACTCCGGCCAGAGCTGCGCCGGCGGCAGGTTCTGCCGGGTGAACTGATCGACGTGCGTCGAAGGCGAGAGTTCTCTTGCACTCATGGGACGGTCGTCAGGCTAGTGTCCCGACGCCGGACACTAGCAGGGGCGCCTGGCCGCCAGCAACCACAGGACGATCGTACTCGTGGGAGCCAGGCCTGGCTGGCGAGGCGGCTCGTCGCGCGGTTCACTGCCGGCGGCGCTGGCTACGATCAGAGCTACCATGCCGAGTCCGGAGCCGGCCTTAGTCAGGTGAGCAGGGCGGAGCGACGCCGGGCCCGGCGCCAGGCCGCTGGCCGGACCGGCTCGCAGGCCGCCGGCCGACCGGCTGAGACCGCGCGCTCGGCAGCACGCCGGGTGCCGCCGACCGCTCGCGGGGGCAACCGGAGCATCTGGTCGGGACCGCTGCCCATCCTCGTCGCGCTGCTCGCGGTGGGCCTGCTCATCACCGGCTTCGTCGTCTACACGCGGAGCCAAGCCGGCGGCCAGCATCCAGGCCAAGAGTCAGCCGACGGCAGCAGCGTGGTCGCCAAGCTGAGTGGGGTGCGCCCGGCGCTCCTGGATCAAGTGGGCGCCGGCGGTACCAAGAGCACGTTGAAGGCCATCAGCGGACCCCCGCTCACAGGGAATGGCGGCCGGCCGCAGATCCTCTACATCGGCGCCGAATACTGCCCCTACTGCGCAGCTGAGCGCTGGAGTCTGACCGTGGCGCTGAGCCGCTTCGGCCGGCTGCAAGGCGTCAAGCTGACGCGTTCCGGCTCAACCGACGTGTTTCCTGACACGGCCACACTGAGCTTCAGCCAGGCGACCTACGTGAGCTCGTACATCGACTTCGTGGCTGTCGAGACTGCCGATCGGCAGGGTCAGCCGTTGCAGAGCCCCAGCGCCCAGCAGCAGCAATTGCTGACGACGCACGGCGGCGGCTCCATCCCCTTTCTGGACTTCGCCGGACAACGCGTGCAGATCGGCTCCGGCTTCCCGCCTGACGTGCTGGCGAACCGCAGCCAGGACGAGATCGCCAGCTCGATGACTGCCGGCGACGGACCCCTCGCTCAGACTGTGCTGGGCCACGCCAATGTGTTGACGGCCGCCATCTGCGGCAGTACAGCAGGCCAGCCGGCGGAAGTCTGTGGCAGTGCGGGGGTGAAGGCCGCCGACCAGCAGCTGCGATGAGGGACCGGGGCGCCATCGCCGTTCTGATGAGCGGCCTGGGCGGCCTGGCCATCTCCGCCTACCTGACCTACTCACACTACGAGCGGGTGCCGCTGGCCTGCGCTCAGGGCCGGCTGCTGAACTGCGCGGCCGTCACCCACAGCAGCTACTCCACGCTGCCGTGCAGCGAGGTGCCCATTTCGGTGCCGGGACTGCTCTTCTTCGCGGCGGTTGCCACCTGGGGTGTGCTGGTGTTGAGTCGAGTGCTCGAGGAAAGTGCCTGGGCTGAGAGAGCCCTCCTGTTCTGGTCAGCCGGCGGGCTCCTGTTCGCCCTCTATCTCGTCTTCGTCGAGATAGTTCGGCTGCAGCGGGTCTGCGAATGGTGCACAGCTGCGCACCTGCTGACGTTGGCAGTCTTTTTGCTGGCTCTGAACCGGGTGGGCCGCCAAACGGTGGCGCAGACCTGAGGCTCGGCTCAGGCCGAGTAGGGCTTGACGAACTCGGTCAGCTCCTCCAGGCGGCGCATTGCAGCGTCCCGACCGGTGGGCGGCACGTAGAACACGCAGCGCTCCAGGCCGGCCGCGAGGAACCGATCCACCTCCTGGGGGTCGCTGCGGGCACCATAGACCTGGACGGGGATCCGCCCCCTGCCCGCCTCCTCCGCCAGCCGCTGCAGCTCGGCGATGCGGTCGAGCCACTGGCCCCGGTTGGGCATCCAGCCGTCTGCGTAACGCACGACGCGCTTCAGGGTGTTGGGCCCGTTGCCGCCGAGCCAGATGGGTGGATGCGGCTTCTGGACCGGCTTGGGCCACAGCCAGAGCGGGTCGAAGTTGACGTGCTCGCCGTGATATTGTGCCTCGTCCTCGGTCCAAATTCTCTTCATCGCCTCGACTCGCTCGCGAAGCACGCCCCAGCGCTGGCTGAACTCGGTGCCGTGGTTGGCCATTTCCTCGCGGTTCCAACCCCCACTCACCCCGAAGAGCAGGCGGCCGCCCGAAACATGGTCAAGGCTGGCGACGCGCTTCGCCAGGTCGATCGGCTCATGTTCGACGACCAGGCAGACGCCAGTGCCCAGCTTGAGAGTCGTCGTCGCTCCCGCCGCGACGGTGAGAGCGACGAAGGGGTCAAGCGTGTGCCAGTACTCCTGCGGCAGGTCGCCACCGCTGGGGTGGGGAGACTGCCGGGAAGCCGGAATGTGGGTGTGCTCCGCCACCCAGAGCGAGTCGAAGCCGCGGTCCTGGACGGCCTTGGCGAGCTCAGCCATCCCTATCGCGTAGTCGGTCGGAAAGACAGCTATGCCGAATTTCATTAGGGGTCCATCTTCTCTCACGAACGACAGGCTACGCAATCTGGTGGTACCCTCCAGGTAGAGAATGTTGCAGCGTTGCTATCCTGTTTTGCATGGGGAGGCGTGCGCGATACATGGCCGGCCACGCTAAGACAAATCTGATCGCGGGACGCCGCGGGTCCCACTCCGGCGCTTCACCGCCAGTGGCGCCCGAAAGCGGGCTTTGCTGGGACATGGTTGACGCCGATGCGTTGCGCGCGCTCATCGAGAATGCCCCTGACGGCCTGGTCATCCTCTCCAGCGACGGGGATGTCATCCACTTCAACCGCGCCGCCAAGCGGCTCCTTGGCGGCTCCCGGCCCTCACTGAGCGAACGGTTGCGGGAGATGCCACTGGTAGCGGGCGCGGTGCACACAGTTCAGGACCAGGCCGGCGGGGCCACCTGCGAGGTCCGAACCGCTCCGACGACCCTCGGCGGCGAAAACGTCTGGCTCGTCTCGGTTCACGACGTGACGCCTCTCTGGCGCATCAAGCAGGAACGCGAGGCGGGCCGGCAGGAGGCGCTGGACGCCTCCCGCATCAAGGGTGAGATCCTGAACCTGGTAGCCCATGAGTTCCGCAGCCCGCTCAGCGTGATCAGCGGCTACCTCTCCCTGATGGGTGAGGGACAGTTGGGCGAGGTGCCTCCCATGTGGGCCCCGCCAATCGAGCGAACACAGGAAAAGGTCGAGGAGCTGAAGGCCATGGTCAGCGACGTCCTGACAGCCGCGCGGCTCGAGTCGGGTCGTCTGCAGGTGAATCGCCAGGTGGTTGACGTCAGTACGCTGGTGAAGCAGGCCGCCGAGCGCGCCGAGGGCCGCGTCGCCCTGCTCGAGGCGGACCTCCGGTACGAGGTCTCGGACGAGGCGCTGCCAGTGAACGTCGACAGCCACCAGCTCGGCATATCGCTGGACAACCTGATAAACAACGCCCTCAACTATTCCGAGGCGAAACCTGAGTTGCGCCTCACCAGCCGACGGGCCGGCAACGAGGCCGAGATCAGCGTCTGTGATCGTGGGGCAGGCGTCGCACCTGAGCTGCAGGAGACCATCTTCGAGCGCTTCCAGCGCGGCGGAGGACAGGGGGAGCCGCGCCGGCGTGGCATGGGCCTCGGTCTGGCCATCGCCAGAGACCTGGCCGAACTGAACGGAGGGCATCTCCGCCTGGCCTGGAGCGAGCCTGGTAAGGGCAGCCGCTTCACGCTTCGTCTCCCACTCGCCGGCTGATCGCGTTCCAGTCCGGGAGCTGCGGACCTTGTTAGCCTCTGTCTCCTGAATGACGTCTCCCAGGCCTAGCCGGTATGAGCCGGAGAACACGAGCCGGATCTACCACACGATGCTGCTCGCAGGGTACGCCGGCCTGGTCATCCTGGTGCTCGGGGTGGTGGCGTTTCTGGCCACTTCACCGCCCGGCCGCCACACCGCTCTACACACCGACGCCAGCGTCTTCACCTACGACCCGAAGAGCAGCAGCATCCAGGGCGAGCCGCTGAAACACTTCGCCGCGGGTCAGGAGTTTGCCGGCCTGGTCAGCTGGGAAACGCTGCCGGCGGCCACAACTGTCGGGGCAAAGTGGTACGGCGCGCTGCAGCAGATGGAGGGCTCGGTAGGGCCGGCCAGGGCCGGCGAGCTGGCAGCGGCCGCCAAACCGGTCCCTGTGCGGTCGAGTCAGACAGCCGCCCCCCTCCTGCCCGGGCGCCACACCCTTATGATCATTCGCTACTCGGGGGGGCTGCCGTTGGAGATCGTGGGCCGCACCAGCGTCATGGTCGACCGCTACAAATGACTGTAGCTGTCGCCCGGCCCGCCCGCCTCCTGCGCGCCTATCTGGGCGCCGGCGCCATCGCCGGGCTGCTCCTGGTGACCATGGCGATCACCTCGGTGGCGAACGTACGCTCCCACGGAGCGCCGCAGTGGACCGGCTGGTTCGGGCTGGTGGCCGGCGCCCTGGCGCTGGCCGGCGGACTCTACGGCCTGCGAGCGGTGCGCGAGCCGGCTCACCGCTCGAGTCATCTCCGGCGGGCGCTCCTGCTCTTCGGCGTCGGCCTCTTCAGCTGGTTGGTGGTGATGGACGTTTTCACCTACCTGCTGCTGGCCGGCCCCGGAGTCGCGCTCGTCGCCGCTCTGGCCTGCGCCCCCACCACCGCGCTGGCCTTGCTGGCGGTGCGCTGGCTCGACCGCTATGACAGCCAGCCCTGGCCCTATCTGCTGGCGGCGCTCATCTGGGGAGCCCTGGCCGCCACGCTCCTGGTGTCGCTCTCGGAGACGCTCTGGCAGATGGCGAACTACGACCTGGTGCCTGGCCAGCCGCTCGAGATCTCGATAGCTTTCATGGCCGGCAGCAACGAAGAGGTGGCCAAGGGAGTGGCGGTTTTCTTGCTCTATCTCGTCCTTCGCGAGCGCTTCCAGGGTGTGGTGGCGGGGATCGTTTACGGCGCCGCCGTCGGCATCGGATTCAACTTTCTGGAGACGATGACATACATAGCGCACCTTTACTACCTGTTCTCAGGTCTGGCCCCGGACCCGAAAGCGGGTCCCGCGTGGGTGGGCCCGCTGGCCGCCGGAGTGGCGCAGTGGTTCATCAGGCAGGTCCTCGGCATGTTCTTGGGCCATCCCACCTATACGGCCCTGATCGGCGCCGGGATCGGCGCCGCAGCTGTGCTGCCCAAGCGGCACCAGCGCTTCCTCAGCATTCTGGGCGGCCTGCTCCTCGCCGTCGCCGCTCACTTTTCCTGGGACGCGTGGGCTTCCCTCTTTCCCACCTCCAGCAGCAACGTCCTGCTCCTGCTGATCTCCATCCCGGCACGCAATGTGCTGATGACAGGCCCTTTCACAGTCGTGGTGCTGCTGGTGCTGGTGATGGGGCTGGAAGCGGAAGGCGCGGGTCTGCGCCGTCAACTCGAGCAGGAGGTGGCAAACGCCAGCGGCACGGTCGCGGCGGAAGAGGTGCCCGTCCTGCTCAGCGCCTGGCGGCGCCTGGACAGCCGCTATGCCGCCTTCGCCCTGGGCGGCTGGCGCGGCTACCGCGGGCTCAGCGGGCTTCAGACAGCGCAGCTCCGGCTGGCCCGCCTCAGGTGGCAACGTGAACAGCAGGGCAAGCCTGTCGATCCTGACTCGGAGGCCGCCGGCCGGTCCCGGATCCTCGAGCTGCGCCAGGCGCTGGCGGCGGGACACTAGGCTCGGTGGGCGGGCAGTCTGCCCCAAACGATTCTGGCCAGAGTGAGCACCGCCAGGGTGCCCGCCACCGACCAGGTCAGCGCCGACACGAGCGGATCGCTGAAGTCGGTTCCGGCCAGGAGCGCATGGAGGAAGAGCAGGCCGAAGGCAAGGTAGGAGAGGCGGTGCAGCCAGCGCCAGAGCTGCCCTGAAACGTGCCCCTTCAGCCAGCCAGTGAAGGCCACCAGAAGGAACAGCTGCAGGGTCACCGTGCCCAGACCGATGGCAAGCGTGCCGCGCGGGTCGTAGGGCGCCTGGAACGGTACCAGCAGGTCCAGCGGC
>JALZAW010000119.1 GCA_030948155.1 Candidatus Dormiibacterota bacterium
GGGGGATTTCTCGGCGAGACCAGGACTACCGTTCAGCGACGGGGAGAGAGGACCCAGAATGCGCGCTACGACCACCGTGTGATCGAACTGTTTTTCAATCGTACCCGATTTCCGCATGGCGAATCCGACCCGGACTCAATAGGAGCGGGCGAAGTTGATCTGATACCGGCCCGGGCGGCCGCAGACCAGGCAGTCGCCTTCGACCTCGCGGTCCGGGTCGTAATTGCTGCTCTTCACGCCTCCCGTCGCCTCCTTGACCTTGGCCTCGCAGTCTGCTTCCCCGCACCAGGGAGCGGTTACATAGCCCGCTCGGGTGCTGAAATGGTTGACCAGCTCAGTGAGGTTGTTCACCACGAAAGTGTTCGCCTGCCGGAACTCCAGCGCCCGTTGGTAGAGCGCCGCCTGGAAACTGCTCAGCTCGGCCGAGAGCTGCTCTGCCAACCCGTTGACGGCGAGCGGCAGCTTCTGCCGCGCCAGCCGATCGACAGCCACTACCTGGCTCGCGGCCACGTCACGCGGCCCGACCTCCAGCCGGAGCGGCACTCCTTTCAGCTCCCACCGGTTGTACTTGGCCCCGGGCCTTTCGTCGCTCCAGTCGACCTTGAGGCGGATGCCGGCGGCCCGGACCTCCGGCTCCCAGCCGGCGATGAACTCCGTCACCTCGCGACGCGCCTCGTCGGTCCGGTAGATGGGCACGACCGCCACTTGCACCGGCGCGAGCTTGGGCGGCAGGATGAGACCGAAGTCGTCGCCGTGGGCCATTATCAGGCCACCGACCAACCGCGTCGAGACGCCCCAGGAAGTCGTGTAGCAAAACTCGCGCACATTCTCGCGGTTGGCGAATGAGACGTCGTAGGCGCGGCTGAAGTTCTGCCCGAAGTAGTGCGAGGTCCCCGCCTGGAGCGTCAGGCCGTCGCGCATCAGCGCTTCGATGCTCTTGGTGTGCACCGCGCCCGGAAATTTCTCGGTCGGCGTCTTCCAGCCGGCAAATACCGGCATGGCGCACCAGTCCTCCGCCAAAACGCGGTAATACTCCAGGATGCGATCGACCTCTTCGATCGCTTCCGCGGCCTTGGCATGAAACGTGTGGCCCTCCTGCCAGAGGAACTCGGCGGTGCGCAGGAAGAGACGGGTGCGCAGCTCCCAGCGGACGACGTTGCACCACTGGTTGGTCAGCTTGGGCAGGTCGCGGTGGGATTGAACGTAGCGCCGCATGAGCGTGCCGATGATGGTCTCGCTGGTCGGCCTGATCGCGAGCCGCTGATCCAGTTTGCCGTGACTGCCCGCTTCGGTCACCCAGGCCACCTCCGGGGTGAAGCCTTCCACGTGCTCCGCTTCCTTCATGAAAAGCTCCTCGGGGATGAGCAGCGGGAAGTACCAGTTCTCGTGGCCGCTGGACTTGATCATGTCGTCGAACGCCCGCTGGATCCCCTCCCAGAGCGCATAGCCGTAGGGGCGGATGACCATGCAGCCGCGCACTGGCGTGTAGTCGGCCAGCTCTGCCTTGCGGACGACATCCGTGTACCAGCGGTCGAAGTCGTCGGACATCCGGGTCAGCCGATTGACGAAGGAGTCGTCGTAGTTTTCGGTCATGCTTGGTCCTGCCAGATAAGTGAGAGCCGTGCCCCATATGGCACGGAGGGCCGGTTGAAAAAGCCGCTCAGCGCGGCTCGGTAGGGGCCGGAACCTCCCGGCCGCCTCTGCAGGCACTCCTCACTTCAGTCATTGGAAGGTTCAATTATTCATGAAGCCCACGTTCATCCGGCCAACCCGCGCTGCTCTGGCCCTGCGTGGACTGGTCGGGCTGGCAGGTATTGCACTGCTGGGCCTGGGCTTGGAGCAGGGCCTGGGGGGTCAGGCGCTGATCGGGCTGATCACCGTGGCGGCTGGCGCCTATGCAGTGATGGAGGTGGTGAGGACACCATTCTCCATCGGGTTGGAAGGTGGCTTCATCCATCTGCGCGGGGTGTTCAGCCAGCGCTGCCGGTTGAAGGAGGTGAAGCTGGTGGTGCTGCAGCCGAAGGGGCGCCTGCTCCTGCCCACCTACCGCTTTCTCAAGGCCCAGGACAAGCTGGCTCTCGAGACTGACGCCACGCTCTGGGATCGCGCCCAGCTCGAGCGCCTGCTGGCAGACGCTAAGCTGCAGGTCGTACGTCGCCGGTGACCTCAGCGCTAGCGGCTAACCCTTTGCCTTGGCCGGGCGCCGAGCGCCAATCAAGTGACTCTCCCCGTCGGCCTGGCCGCCGCCACAGCGGAGTGCCGGACCGTTGCGACAGCTGCCGCTGCTCGTTCGGCCTCGTCCGCCAGACGCTCGGCCTGGTCTGCCGCAGTGGTGGCGCGCTTTCGCGCTTCCGCGGCAGCGGCGGCCGCTCCCGTCGCTTCTTCTGCCAGCCGCTCGGCGCGTCGGGCGAGCTCCGCAGCTTCGGCATCGAGCTGTCGGGCCAGGCGCCTCTGAACGTCCGCCGCGCTCTTGGCAGTCTCGACTCGAGCGAGTAGATCCGGGTCCGATCCTGACGCCAACTGCCGCTTCGGTTCCGCCTTTGGCATCGGCTCGGCCACCGCCGCCTTCCGTCCTGGCGCGCCGGTCTGTACGACCACGCTCGCGAAGCCTCCAAATCCCTCCTGCTCCGGCTCCGCGGTCAGCCGGCCCGCTGCCAGCGCCTCCCCCAGCTCACGAGCTCCGAGCGACACCGCCCTCAGCGTGGTCTGCAGGCGCCGGCGTACTGCGTCCGACGCGTCTCGGTCGCGGCTGCCGAGGAAGCGGGCTGCACCGTCGACAGCCCGTTGGAGGGCGATGGAATGCGCTGACAGCAGTCCGCGCAGGTCTATGACCGCTCGACCCTCGAGCGCAGCGATCTGTGCCACCTGCAGGCGGCGCCCACTTTCCAGCAATTCCTCCAACACAGTCGGCGCGAACTCCGCCAGATGATTGGCCGCCCAAAGGTTAACGGCCGGCCGGCGAGCGGCCAGGATTTGGCGCGCGAGTTCGGCCCGGCCGTCCTTTCGGAGCTGTTTGACCAGGGCCCCACGCCTGGCCACGAAGTCGTCCGGATCGCCGCCATAGAGCTCGGCCAGCAGCTCGTCGAGGCCTTGACGGTTCGGCATGCCCGCTCTTTCAGATGGTCACGAACTTGGTGTTGGAAGACTCGGCGAGTGTCGGGTCGACCAAGTCCGCATCGCGGAGTGCTGTGTAGTCAAGTTGCTCATCATCGCCACCTGGATCGCGCAACATGGTCTCGCCCCCGCGAGGCCGAGCACCCCGCAGCGGAGGCTCTGTCCGCTCTTTGGTTCGACCATGGCCTTCATGAACCTACGGGACTCGTCCACCTCGGGCCGGCCGCCTATGAGCGACCGGTGGCCATGACACGCAAGATCGGAGTGGAGCCGTTGTCTCCCCGTCACGCCGGCTCGGGCACGGGTTCCTGCGCAGCCCGCTCGGCGGCCAGTGCGTCGATCTCGGCCAGCAGCACCGAGAGCAGGTCGGCCTGCGGCACTGTCTTCCAAAGCACTCCCTTTTTGAAGATGACGCCCTTGCCCCGGCCGCCGGTGACGCCGATGTCGGCGTGGCGGGCTTCCGCCGGCCCGTTCACCACGCAGCCCATGACCGCCACGGTGATCGGCACCCGGATCTTCGCCATGTGAGCCTCGACCGCTTTGACAGTTGGCACCATGTCGTACTCCAGCCGGCCGCAGGTCGGACAGGCGATGAGGGTGGCACTCTGAGTGCGGAAGCTGAGCGCCTTCAGAACCTCGTAGCCCACCCGGATCTCCTCCGTCGGATCGGCGGTCGCCAGCGAAACGCGGATGGTATCGCCGATGCCCTCGCTGAGCAGGATGCCGAGGCCGACGGCGCTGCGGATGCTGCCGGCCTCGACAGGCCCGGATTCTGTCACGCCGAGATGAATGGGGTATGGACGCTTCTCGGCGAAGAGCCGGTTGGCCATCACATTGGTCCAGACGTCAGTCGCCTTGAGGGAGACCTTGATGTGACCGGGACCGTAGTCCAGCGCCTCCAGGATCTCGCAATGTCCGAGGGCAACCTCAACCATGCGCTCAGCAGTCCTGACGCGGTCGTCCCTGTCGATTGCGTGCGCCTCGCGCAGATTGCGGTGTACTTCCTCCGGCAGCGAGCCGGCGTTGACTCCGATCCGGAAGGGGATGTCCCGCTCCTTGGCCGCCAGCACCACCCTCCGGACCTTGTCGGGATCAACGATGTTGCCGGGGTTGAGACGCAGTCCTTGCACACCTGCCGCGATCGCCATGAGGGCCAGCTCGTGGTTGTAGTGAATGTCGGCGATGATCGGCAGCGACGAGCGGGGCACTATCTCGCGCAGTGCTTCGGCGGCGTGATGATCGATCACCGCCGGGCGGACGATCTCACAACCGGCCTCCTTGAGCTGGGCGATCTGGTTGAGAGTGGCCCGCACATCACGGGTGTCGGTTTTGGTCATCGTCTGGACGGCTATCGGAGCCGCGCCGCCGACCACCACGTCACCCACGCGGACGGGAATCGACCGCCGTCTGGTGGCCAGGCCCTGCTGGGCGCCGAGGCTCATCGGATCGTCAGCTGGCCGAGCAGCAGCCTCTGCAGGTCCAGGTAAACGACCACCAAGCCCAGAATAAGCAACGCGAGCAGGCCTGCCCTCTGCACCGCCGCCTCCCGGGCCCGATCAAAAGGCTTGCGCCTGAGCGCCTCGGCCATCGCCACGGTCATATGGCCGCCGTCCAAGGCTGGTAGGGGCAGGAGGTTGGCGATGCCCAGGGCTACGGAGAAGTAGGCGGCGACCGCCAGGTAGTTGAGGAGCGACTGGTTGGCCGCCTGGTAAGTGATGGCGCCAATGCCCACTGCTCCGGTGACACCGTTGGGGCCGGATACGCCACCGGCGATCTGGCCATTGAACAGCTCCGCGAAATGTTGGAACGTGAGAGCCACTATGCGTACCGGAAAGCTCAACCCGGCGCCTACCGCGTCAGTGGCCGAGACCACAGGTCGCGGCGAAACACCAATCAACCAGCGGCTCCGTTGCCCGTCGTAGGCAGGTTGAACTGTGAGGGAGGCACGGCTACCGTTCTGATGCACGACATCCAAGGTCAGTGGCTGGCCCGGCCGGTCGTTCTCGATCCTCAGCAGATCGTCGGGGCGTTGGAGCGGCTGGCCGTCGGCAGCCTGGATCCTGTCGCCGGGTCGCAAGCCCGCTTGGTAGGCGGGGCCGGACACAGTGACGGCATCGACCAAGCCGGGATCATTGTTGATCTGCGTCAGATAGATCCCCGTCATCAGGGCGGCCGCCACCAGAAAGTTCACCACCGCGCCGGCCACCAGGATGAGGAGCTTCTTCCAAACCGGGACGCTGTAGAACCCTCGCGGGTCTTCGTATTCCCCTGCCTGCATCCCCGCCAGGCGGACGTAGCCGCCGATGGGCAGAGCGCGGAGGGCGTACAGGGTCTCACCGCGCCGGAACGCGAAGAGCTGCGGCCCCATCCCGACTGAGTACTCATGGATCCGTACTCTGACGAGCTTGGCGAGGCTAAAGTGGCCGAGCTCATGCGGGATGACCAGGATCAAGAAGACCCCGACGATGGCGGCCACGCCAATCAACAGCGAAACAGCGTTCACCGGCCGGTTCTCAACATCTGGGTCATGTAGTCACCTTAACGACCCGCTCTCGGAAGTGATTCCGGCGAACGCAGGACAGCCACGGGAGAGCCGACATCCCCACGATCGCTGGGTCGAGACGCCGGGTTCATCCCGGCCTCAACCAAGCGCCGGTGGGGCGAGCATCAAACGTCTCGCACCTGAAGCGATTGGCGTCGGCAGAGGCAGCCGGCTTGAGCTAGCCGGGTGGGGTTTTCGAAGGGGAGGCCTGCTTCCCCTTGGCCGTACCCAGCCGCTCTCGGAAGTGATTCCGGGCGAACGTGTCTGCCGCGAGAACGGCCGGCAAGTCCTCCCCCCCACCCGGCCAGGCGGCCAGGGCCGACTCAACGGCCGCCAGGATGGCAGGGAACCCGATGCGGCCGGCCAGAAACGCTGCCACCGCCTCCTCATTGCTCGCATTCAGCACTGCCGGATAACACTGGGCGCGGCGGGCCGCCTCCCGGCAGAGCTCGACAGCTGGGAAGCGGTCGCCGTCCAGGGCTGCGAACTGAAGGTCCTCCAGGCCGTCCAACCGGGTCGGTTGAACCACGCCTGGCAGCCGCTCCGGATAGGCGAGGGCAAGGCCGATCGGCAGCCGCATGTCAGGGTTTCCGAGCTGTGCTTTGAGGGAACCGTCGACGAACTCGACCAACGAGTGCACGACGCTCTGCGGGTGGATGACCACGTCGATCGCCGCCAGCCGCACCTGAAACAGGTGATGGGCCTCGATCAATTCCAGGCCCTTGTTCATCAGAGTGGCGGAGTCGACGGTGACCTTCGGGCCCATCGACCAGCGCGGATGCCGCAACGCTTCCGCCACTGTCACCTGCTCGAGCGGGAGCTCGGGTCGGCTCCAAAAGGGGCCACCGCTGGCAGTGAGCAGGAGGCGGGAGACACTGGCCGGACTCTCTCCCCAGAGGCACTGCCAGAGGGCTGAGTGCTCGGAATCCACTGGGCGCAACTGATCTGGCCGGCGCGCGGCCGCCATGACAGCCTGACCGGCCATCACCAGCACTTCCTTGCTCGCAATCGCTACCGTCTTGCCAGCGGCCAGCGCAGCCAGGGTGGGCCGGAGCGAAACGGCGCCGGGAATCGCGACCAGCACTATGTCGCAGCGAGGATCTGTCACCAGCGCTTCCAGCCGGGCGTCAAAGTCAGGGTCGCCGGCCGCAATCATGACCTCGGCCGGCCGCGGCGCCGGCCGCCGGCCCGAAACGAGGCCCAGCAACTGAAAGCGGTCGGGATAGCGATCGATCACTTCCAGGGCCTGACTCCCGACGGAGCCCGTCGCACCCAGGACGGCGACGCGCTGCAGCCGTTGAATCATGGCAACCCCAGCGTCTGGAGGTAGAGGTAAACGACAATCGGTGGGAAGAAGATTGAATCCAGCCGGTCGAGCAAGCCGCCGTGGCCGGGAATCAGTTGCGATGAGTCCTTGACCCCGGCCAGCCGCTTCAGCTGCGACTCGACCAGGTCGCCGAACTCGGCACTCAGCCCGACGACCAGGCCCAGCGCGACGCCGTGCCACGGGCCGATGTGCAGCAGCAACGCCGCGGCGAGGCCCATGACCGGGACGCAGAAGACGACTCCGGCGATGGCGCCCTCCCAGGTCTTTTGAGGACTGATCGCAGGGAAAAACGAATGGTGGCCGAAGGCTCGGCCGATCAGGTAGGCGGCGCTGTCGCTGACGACTACCGTCAAGATGATGGCGAGCAGCCAGAACTGGCCGGTGAGCCCCGCGTGCGACTCATAGAGCTGGAGGTAGTAGTTGAAGGGTAGGCCTACGTAGAGAGCGCCTGCCAGCGCGAAAGACCAACGGCCGAGGCCGTCGCGGCGCGGCGGCAGGAAGAGCAGAGCCGTCAGGCCGGCGACCAGGGCGACCGCCAGTACCGTCAGTACTGGCACCGGCTTGAG
>JALZAW010000120.1 GCA_030948155.1 Candidatus Dormiibacterota bacterium
GCTCAAGGAAGGGCTGGCGGCCGAGCGCAAGAACTTTTACTTCCTTTTCGCCACCGAAGACCAAAAGGAGGGCATGCACGCCTTCCTGGACAAGAGGCAGCCGGAGTTCAAGGGCAGGTGACCCACATGAGCGAGCGCACCGAGACCCGATCGGTGCTCGAGTACGAGGTGAAGGATGGGGTCGCCTGGCTCCGGCTCAACCGGCCGGAGAAGCGCAACGCTGTCAACGCCGAGCTGCGGGCGGCTCTCGCCCAGGCGGTGCGGAACGCCGAGCGCGACAGAGACGTGCAGGTGGTCGTTCTGATCGGCCGCGGTGAAGCATTCTGTGCGGGCGCCGACGTGGTCGAGTTCCAGGAACGCCTCAGCGCGGCCGACCGGATTGGGGCTCAGTACGAGAGCATCCTGCTCGGGCTGCACGACATGCCCAAGCCCACCATCGCCGCGCTGAATGGCGTAGCGGCGGGCATCGGAATGTCGATGGCGCTCTGCTGTGACCTTCGCTACGCGGTCAGCGCCGCTTACCTGCGGGAGGCCTTTGTCCACATCGGACTGACCGTCGACGGCGGTGCCAGCTGGCTGCTGCCCCGTCTGATCGGCACCGGCAGGGCCCTCGAGCTGATGTATACGGGCGACGACCTGCCGGCCGAGGAGGCCGAGCGGCTGGGTCTCGTCAACCGCGTCCTCCCGGCCGACCGCCTGGAGGGCTATGTCGCGGAGGTGGCGGCTCGCTTGGCGACCGGCCCGACTCAAGCCCTGGCCGCGATGAAGCGCTCGGTCATCCATGCCGCCAACACGACACTGGAGGAGGCCATCGACTTCGAGTTCCTGCTCCAGGGCGTGATGATGGAATCGGACGAGTTTCGGCAGCGGGTGCGCGCCTTCGTCGAGCGCCGCAGCTAAGGTGGCTGACCGGCAGGAGGCGGTGGTGGTGGCGTTCGCCCGAACGCCGATGGGCCGCTACGGCGGTCAGCTGCAGTCGATGCGGCCTGACGACCTGGCCGCGCTGGCGCTCGGCGCGGCCGTGCAGCGCGCCGGCGTCGAGCCGGAGGATGTGGATGACGTCATTCTCGGCTGCGCCAATCAGGCGGGCGAGGACAACCGCAACGTGGCCCGCATGGCGGCCCTGCTGGCGGGCTTTCCGGTCGAGGTGCCGGGTCAGACTGTGAACCGGCTCTGCGGCTCCGGCATGCAGGCCTGCATCAGCGCCGCGCGAGAGATCCAGGCCGGCAGCGCCTCAGTGGTGGTCGCCGGCGGCGTGGAGAGCATGACGCGGGCGCCCTGGGTGATGGCCAAGCCGGAGGCGGGCTTCCCCCGCGGCCCGCAGACCGCCTTCGACACCTCGCTGGGCTGGCGGCTGGTGAACCCAAAGCTGGCCGAGATGTACGGCACGCTGCAGATGGGGGAGACGGCTGAGTGCGTGGCGGCCAGGTACGGGATCAGGCGGGAGGCGCAGGACGAGTTCGCCCTGCGCAGCCACCAGCGGGCGGTGGCGGCCCAGCGGGCGGGTGTCTTCGACGCCGAGATCGTGCCGGTCGAGATAGCCCAACGGAAAACCGCTCCCCAGCTGCTGAGCCAGGACGAGGGACCCCGGCCCGACGCCTCGCGGGAGGCGCTGGCCCAGCTGCCGGCGATCTTCGCCGAGGAGGGAACCGTCACTGCCGGCAACGCCTCACCGCTCAACGACGGAGCCGCCGCGCTGGTGCTGATGTCCGCCGCCGAGGCTGAGCGACGTGGCCTGCAACCGCTGGCCCGCCTTGTCGCGGCTGCCTCGGCGGGAGTGCTTCCCAACTACATGGGCATCGGCCCGGTGCCCGCCGCGCGCAAGGCACTGGCCCAGGCCGGTTTGGCAGCGAGTCAGCTGGACCTGGTGGAGCTGAACGAGGCGTTTGCCAGCCAGGCGCTTGCCTGCATGAAGGAGTTGGAGCTTGACCCGGAGCGGGTCAACGTGAACGGCGGCGCCATCGCCCTCGGGCACCCGCTCGGCAGCAGTGGCGCCCGCCTGGTCGGCACGCTGGTCAGCCAGCTGCAGACCCGAGAGAAGCGGTTCGGTCTGGCCACCATGTGCATAGGCGTCGGCCAGGGCATCGCCTCGATCTGGGAAAGGGGCGGCTGAGGCTCAGCTGGTCGGTTCGCCCTGGCCTTGGGCCAGCTGGAGGCTGGCGTCTTCCATCGTCTTGAGCACCTTCACTGAGCGGTCGGGATCCGCCCACTGGGTCTGCAGGGCCGTGTCCGTGTAGGTCGGCTTCCAGGAGGCGGTCACCAGCTTGTCGTCGTAGAAGGTGTAGGTCCCGATCACGCTGGTTCGGGTGTCCTCCGAGCAATAGGTGCGGTAATCGCTGCCGATGCCTGGGAAGCAGTTCACCTGATCGAACACGTAGTTGCCATGCGCGTAGGTGATCAGGTGGCCGTGGTAGACCTCGACGCCCTGGACCCAGTGCGGATGGTTACCGATCACGAGGTCGGCGCCAGAGTCGACCGCCAGGTGTCCCAACTCGATCGGGTGGTCAGGGGCGATGCCAGGCGCGATCATCGGCTGCCGCTCATATTCCTTGCCCCAGTGGAACTGCACCACCACGATCTGGGCCAGCTGCCTCGCCTGCTGGATCACAGCCTTCAGCTGGGCCCTGTCCACTTGCCCATTCTCGACCGCCCGGCAGCCCACAAAGGCGATCTTGAGGCCCTTCACGTCCAGCACCACAGGCGGTCCCAGATCGGTTGTCACCTGCATGCCGTTCTGCTCCAGCAGCGCCTTTGTCTCTGTCACCGGCCGGCCGCTGTTGACGTGATTGTTGGCCACGTTCACCACCTTGGTCCCGATCATCTGCAAGCCCTGGGTCCAGCGCGGATCGCCACAGAAGTTCAGACTTGGGCGCCCGTCGGGCACGCAGCCCTGAAGCAGCGGCGACTCAAGGTTGATGTAGGCCACATCGGCGTTCTTCACGAAGTCAGCGGTGGGCCGGAAGGGCCACGTGTAGTCGCCCCGCCGGCTCGCCTCCAGGTTGACCAGCCGGGCCGGAATGACATCGCCGGTGGCGATCAGGGTCCTCAAGTGGGAGGACGTTCCCGGCGGTCCGCCCTGAGGGTGGAAGAGGCCGGTCAGCGTGAGGGGCGCCTGCGGTGTCGGCGTGGGGGCCGGTGTGGCCGTCGCCCGGGTGGCGGCGGATGCTTTCGGGCTGGGGCCGCTGGTCGCTCCGCCACCGCACGCCGAAATCGAGAGGAGCAGAGTCAGGAGGATGAGCGCGGAGCCCCTCATGGCGGCCAGCTTAAGGCCAGAGCTGACTACAGCTGGCGTTCTAACGCTCCACCACATCGACCAGGGGCAGCGAACCCAGGCGGCTGTCGGTGGTGACCAGACGCACCGAGAGTGAGGCCGCCAGCTCGACGTACAGCGCATCCGCCAGCCGCAGCCGGTGGCGCCTGGCCCAGGCTCCCGGCAGCAGCTCACCCACGGGGTGACGTTCCAGCGGCGCTGAAGCCAGGTTGGCCAGCATGGTCTCGACAGCGTCGGCGTCAAGCTCGCCGGCTCGGTTCAGGCTGGCCAGGGCGGAGAGCACTTCCGCGTCGGCATGGGCTGGGACGTGCAGCCGATGACTTGCCAAGCGTGCTGCCACCGCCTCACCAAGACCTTCGCCCAAAAGAAGGTCGATCAGCGCCGAGGTGTCAACGACTGCCTCAGGCATGCTCAGTCGGAGGCTCGTCTCGAATCGCATCCAAGGCCCGAAGAGCGCTGTCATGCGTCGCGAGGTGGGGAGGCGCGGGCCGCAACCTGGCCAGCCAGGTGTCGGTCGAACGAGCGGCGAGGGCCCGGCGAATGGCTTCCTGGGCGACCGCCGACACGCCCAAGCCCGCACGCCTGGCCTCTTCCGCCAGCTCATCGGGCACGTAGACGTTCAGCCTGGCCACGCCACACAGTATTCACAGCTCGCTTGGGAACCGCTCACCGCCCCGCGTACAGGTGTCGCGGAACTGGTCCGCGAGGCCGGCTTCCAGGGCACCCGGCACGATACTTGAGTAGGGGGCAGCGGCTAACACTGAGTCTGAGCGAGTCCGAAGAGATGGGCTGCCGCTGACAGACCGGGCCGTTTCGCCTTCAGCAGGTCCTCCCGGCAATAATTGAGGCGTGCCCTTGCGTTCGCCGGATTATGGCTGAGCGGGATCCCGTGGCCGTCCAGGCCATGTTCGACAGTATCGCCCGCCGCTACGACCTCAACAACAGCCTGCTCTCGGCCGCGTCCGACGCACGTTGGCGGAGAACCACAGCGAAGGCAGCCCGGCTCGGCCCCCAGGCTAGAGTGCTCGATGTCGCGTGCGGCTCCGGCAAACTCGCCGGCGCTCTCCACCGGCGAGCGCCGAACGGCCTGGTGGTGGGGCTGGACTTCTCGGCCAACATGCTGCGGGTGGCGACCCGAAAACAGCCGGCAGTCTCATACCTGCGCGGCGACGGGCTGAACCTGCCCTTCGGCGACCAGGTGTTCGACGCCGTCACCGTGGGTTTTGGGCTCCGCAATTACGCCGATCCGCTCTTGGGTCTGCGTGAGATGCGGAGAGTCCTGAAGCCAGGCGGAAGGACGTTGGTACTGGAGTTCGTCAGGCCGCCGCGGGGCGTAATCGGAGCGCTCTACCGGCGTTATCTGCGCCATGTGCTGATCCCGGTCGGCGGTTGGATCTCAGGGCAGCGGCGCGCCTACAGCTATCTCACCGACACCGTCGACAGCTACCGCACACCGGAGGAGCTGGTCGAGCTCGGCCGGCAGGCCGGTTGGCGCGAGGTCGAACTGAAGCTGCTGACATTTCGCACGGTGGGGCTGCTCAGCGGCACGGCCTGAGCCAAGGTCCACCGACGCTGTCGTAATTCAGGCCAGGCGGTCGACGGCGGCTTCCGCGAGCGAGATCAGGGCCGGTCGGACTCCGTTCAGGTCGACCTGCTCGAGCTCGCGAACCGCTGCCGATACCAGCCCTCGGGCCTCTTCCGAAACCCGCTCCAGCGCCCCGCTCTGCTCCACCAGGCGCCGCACTTCCGCCACCTCCGGCTCAGCCAGTGGGCCGTCGAGTAGCTCCTTGACACGAGGCCCCAACCGATCGTGCTCGGTCGCATAGATCAGCGGCAGAGAGACCGCCCGCTCGCGAATGTCCTGCCCGGCCGGCTTGCCGGAGGTCGCGCTGTAGTCGAGCAGGTCGTCGCTCATCTGAAAGGCGATTCCAAGGACCTCGCCAAAGCGCTCCAGTCGCTGGCACACGTCCGCGGGCGCGTTGGCGAGCTCCGCGCCGGCCCGGCAGGCGGCGGCGAACAACGCTGCTGTCTTGCCTCGCACCACGCGCAGGTACATCCCGTAGTCGCCGGGATATACGCCGCGTAGACGCACGTCGTCGATCTGCGAGAGGCAGATTTCCTCCATCGCCGTGGAGATGGTTCCAGTGACTGTCTGACTGCCCAACTCAGCAATCATCCGCGTCGCCTTGGCAAAGTAGTAGTCGCCCACTGCGATTGCCCGCTCGGGTCCCTCGGCCGAGGCCACGCTGGCCCGACCGCGACGCGTGGCGGCCTGGTCCACGTAGTCGTCGTGCACCAGCGTGGCATCGTGGATCAGCTCCACCGCTGCCGCCAGCTGGGCCGCGCGAAGGGCATCGTGGTCGGGACCCAGCCGGGCCGAGAGCATGACCAGCCGCGGCCGCACCCGCTTGCCGCCGGCTTCCACCAGGCGCTGCATCGGCTGCCGAACGAGCTCCATGTCAACGAGCAGCTGACGGCTCAATTCCAGTTCGACGAGGTCTTGATCGGTCTCCGCGCCGCGGCGGAGGTCGAACTCCCCCTCCAGCTGGAGAGCTACCTGCCGCTGCCGAGGGCCATCCAACTCCACCGCGAACACTGACTGCCACCGGCCCAGCACGAGCCGGCCGTCTTCGACCAGAATCGTGCACGACGGCAGCAGCAGGAGCTGCTGGCAATGAGCGTGGCCGTTGCGCGGCTCGTCGGCGACTATGCCGACGCGGCGGTCGAAGTCATCGTGCTGGTAGACGCCGTGCCGGGGCGAGATGCGCTCGAGCATCGCTTCCAGGTCGGCCAGTAGCAGCGGCTCGTTCTCGTTCAGTGCCAGACCCAGCGTGGTGTGCAGAGATTGGATGTAGATCCGGCCGTGCGTCAAGCCCGAGGCGGTGACCTGGGCCTGCAGGCGACCGGTCAGATCGACGAAATTGGTCTCCTGACTGCTGGCGAAGGCAAGGCGGCGGGTGATCATGCTGTCGTGGCCAGCAGCTCCAACAGTTGCTGGCGCACAGGCGGTGACCTGAAGCCGCCAGCGGCGCTGGCCGCCGTGCGCTCGACGACGCGGGCAAAGCCGACCTGGAGAGCCTGATCCCGAGTTTCGGCCAGAAGGCGCGAGGCGCGGGCGAGACAGAGGTCGCCCAGCAGCAACTCCGGGGGCCGCGCCGGCTCACCGCCCAGCTGCTGCAGATCCACCGCCCGCTCGACCAGCGTCGCCGCCAGGGCGGCCAGATGGTCGGCTGCCCGCCGATAGAGCCGGTAGGTGTCCTTCAGGTCGCCCTGCCAGACCTCCTCCAGAGCGCTCAGGTCGGCCTCGTCCAGGCGTACGCCGGCAGTCGTCATGCCATCTCCTCGCCAGCCGCCGCCCTGGGTGCCGGCACAGGCTCGACCAACGACCGGGCCAGCTGCGGAAACGCCTGCAGGGTGCGCAGGCAGGTCTCGTCGTCGCGCGTAACCACGTAGTAGAGGCCGAAGCCGAGCACGGTGTTCAACACCAGCGGTACGACTATGTCGCGGTCCACGCTCAACCGGACCCGGCCATCGCGCTCAAGGCGGTCGATCTGCTCCTGGATCACTTCTCGGTAGCGCGTGAAAAGCTCAGGCAGGTACGCCTGGAGCCGTTCTGTGCGGGGAGCCTGAACCATGAGGTCGAACGCTGCCAGCTGCATGTCACCCAGGCTGCGCAGCGTTCCCCAGATCGATTCCACACCGAACTGCAGCACCTCGAGCGGATCGTTCAGCTGGTTCAGCGCCGTGCGCAGCTCCTCCACCGAGCGGTCGGTGAGATGCCGCCAGGCGGCAACCAGGAGCTCTGACTTGTTCGGGAAGTAGTACTGCAGGTTGCCGATCGCGATGCCGGCGCGGTGCGCGATGGCCCGGACGCTGGTGCCTGAGTAGCCGGCGTCGAGCAGAGATTCAGCCGCCGCGCGGATGATCTGCTCGCGGACGCTCGTGCCTTCAGCAAGCCCCTGGGTCATACGTATGTACTACTGTAGCGCCTAGTCTCCGGCGGTGCTGCCGGTTGCCTACTGACGGCCGATTGAGATACGGTCTTTTCGGCTGGTAAGGGCAACCAGTGTGTCCGGTCCCCGAGATCCTGAGATGCCGAGGAAGTCATACGTCCTCCACCCGCGGCGCGGGGGGAGGTTGGGAGGAGGGCATTCACGGCCTGGCTTGCGGCCGCTGGACGCTGGTGAGAGCTTTCGTCCATGGCTCGTCAAACCCGTTCCGAGCGGGCTGCTCGGGATCAGCCCGCCCAGCAGCTGGGGCGAGAGA
>JALZAW010000121.1 GCA_030948155.1 Candidatus Dormiibacterota bacterium
GACTCCGGATCCTGAGCATATGCGGGCGTCGGAGCCGGTGCCAGGGCATGGTCTCCGCGGTGTAAAGCCGGGTAGCGCGGCGGGCGATCCAGTCCAGAGCCGAGAGCTGGGGCCGCCGAGAGGAGGAGGCCAGCCCGTTCAGGTAAGCGGCGACCGGGTGTTCGTGGTCAGACAGGCGTCGGTCTGGGTCGAGTTCCGAGACCGTCAGATCGATGAGCTGAACAGGTGCGGGGCGGCTCCTCCGCAGCTGCACGCGGCGCCAACGCCGGCGCCCGGGCTGCCGCTACAGCCGTCACCCCTCCAACTAAGCCTGACCCGACGAGGGCAAGTCCGAGCTGGCCAGAGCCTGCGTTGCTCTCCCGCTGGGCAGCCGGCATCGGCGGGCTGCTCATTGCCTGTCCTGCTTTCGGTGCTCGACTCGGGCCCCCTGCTCAGGTTGAGCGGACGCTCGGCTTGGCGCTGCTCGCTTGCTCTGCCGCCAGCTCCACCAGAGATCGAAGCCAGGCAGCAGACGTCGGAGCAGGGGCGGCCCGCTGCTTCCGCCGACTGGTTTGAGCGAACCGTCGAAGCCAAGGGGGTCTCGGAGCGGGCTCACTACGGCACGATCTCGAACATTTGTTCATGCACAGCCTAGCAGGCGGGATAGGTGACGAACGATTGAACGCGGGTAGGTCAGCATTCCCACAGCCCCACGACTTCAAGGAGAATGAACGAACCCAGTCGGGTGCCGGGTTTCACTCTATCGCGGCTGGCCGATGTGCTCGGTACGCGGCATGGTGGCCCGTTGGGCACTGTGCAGAGAGGAGAAGTTCCAAATGAGCGACGAATCCACCCACGAACCCGCAGAACCGACTCCTCTGAAGCCGAGCTCAACAGTAACCCCCACCCGGCGTGTCCGCCTCCTGCGGATGGTTACTACCAACCCGGTCCGGCGGCGGCTGTTGACCGCCGCTGCAGGATATATGGTGGTGTTGGTATTCGTGATTGCGGTTGGGGTCACCCGCATCATGAGCCCGGGCCTTCCGTCAACCTTGACCCTCATCATTGCAGGAGTGCTCGCGGCCCCGGTGGCACTCGCCTTCATCTACGACAGGCTGACTGGTCTGAAGACGCCGTGGTTTGAGCTGACGTTGTCCGCAGTCACCGTCGATGTGAGGGAGACGCTGTCGGCCGCTATTCAGCAAGCAGACAGCTCGGCGACCCCGGCACTTGTCCAGTACATCTCCACAGCGATCGCGCAGGGTCCTGCGGACATCGTCGAAGTCAATCTGCGCCGCGAACCCTGGTACTGGTGGTCGACGCGGCTGTACTTGCTTGCGGCCCTCTTGGCGGACTACACTTCGACAAGACAGCTCGTCTTCGTGACTGGGTCTGCGGAGCGGTGCTATATAGGCATGGCGACCCCGGTTGGTGTGCGCCGCTCCCTGGCTGCACAATTTCCCAACTACGAAAAGACCTACACACGATTGCGGGCCACCCTGTCTCCCAAGCTGACCCCAGAGCAGGTTAACGACATCGTTACCCAGTGGCCCTCCTCGCTCCAGGCCGTCACTCAGAACGTGGAGGCGACCATCAAAGAGTTGGTCAGCCCTGACGCACTTGTGGACTGGCTCAGGGCAACGTTGGATACGGCGATACTCACATGGGACGGTGGGCCGGACGACTCACAGCTGCGTTACAGGATTTTAGACCGAGGTTCGGAGTACGTCGCTCTCGTTTATCAAGGCCGACTTGACCGCTTGGTCAGCCGCGAAGCACTTGCCGTGGCCATCGCACGCGAGACATTGCGACGGCAGGTTGCCTGAGTAAGCTAAGCAACCCTACTCTCAGCGCCTTGTAGATGGCGGAGACTCGGCGGCTGACGGTGGGCGCCTTTGCCCCGCGCCGGGGCCAGCTGGGCAAAGTAACTCAGGCCATCGTTGCGCTGACTCTCCTCTGCCGCAAGGGTGCGCGCCAGGAGCCGCTTTGCCAGAGCGAGGAGGAGAGGCACCGATCAACGCAAGAAGCAACTTCACTTTCCGACAACGGTATTTCCCTGCGACGGTCTACCCTGCGCCACTAACGCTGGCCAACCAGCGGATGAGCTGGATCCTCGAGTTCACGCCGAGCTTGTTGAACATGTGGGTTACATGCGTCTCCACGGTTCGCTCCGAGAGAAAGAGTCTGGTCGCGATCTCGCGAGTGCTCATGTCATCTGCGATCAAGCGCGCGATCTCCAACTCCCTTTTCGTGAGCGAAGTCTGCGTTTCGGTTTTGACGGCAACCGGCCGAGGTGGCAGCTTGTCCTCCACCGCGAAGACCATCACATCATCGATCGTCATCGTGAGCCCGCGCTCGTACGTGGCTTCAAATAGCCTCTGACCCAACCCTCCGAGCACCAGTGCCATCGCAAGCTCGTGTTGCTGGCGGAATCCCTCTTGAAACTGGAAGGCGCTCGACTGCCGCACGCGCTCGGCACAGCCGAGGAGCGTGGCCCCGCGCTGATGCGCCCCGCGCTCCGCTGCCATCCGGGCAAGAGTCTCCAGGAGTCCTTGCAGTCCGGGCCGGTCATCAAGGGCATGCTTGCATGCGGCACCTTCGATAGCCTGGGCTTCAGCGAGTTGCCTCTCGCCCCGTAGCCAGTGGGCTTGAGACGTGGCCATGAGTAAATAGCCGCGGGCCCATAGCTCGCCGCACTCATGACTGATCGTCAGACCCTGTTCGCCGAGCTTGATGGCTCTCTCGGGTTGACCAGCCACAGGCAAGATATTGCATAGGACGGCGGTGGCAACCAGCTCGATCGGTTGAGTCTGCATCAGTCGGGCCAGTGACACGGCAGACTCGGCCGCCTCGAGTGCCTCTGCGACATTGCCCTCGACCGCGAGCGGAATCGCCAGCCACGTTAAGGACAAGGCCGTGACCGTCGAGTCCTTCAACTGAGTTCCGATGCGAAGGCTTTCGCGGATTTGCGAAGCACTAGCATCGAAGTCGTTTTGACTATTGGCCATGACAGCTGCCGCGCGGAGGAAGTGGGCGCGGGGAGCAGAATCCTCTGGTGCGCGCTCCGCTAGAGATGTCATTACTCGGCGCACGTCAGCAAACGGGCCGCGACATGTCCAGTAAGCTAGTAGGTGCTCCGCGAGCTCCGCGCCAGGCCGGGCCCCCCCGGGTTCCCTGAGGCAGAATTCCAGGGCCGCCCAGAGATTGTCCCGCTCCAAGTACATGCGTTTGAACAACTCGACCTGGCGGCTGTCAAAGGCTCCGATCGATCTGGCCAGTCCAGCGATCCACTCCAGATGCCGCTCTTGGGTGCTGCTCTCTTCATGGATTTCGCGCAAGCGCTGCCTGCCGTACTGCCGAATCGTATCTAGGAGCCAGTAACGAGGCGCGTTCCCGCTCCTGAGTTCGCGCTTCACGATTGACTTGTCGACAAGCGCCCCAAGCAATTCCACGATCCGGTCTGACGGCACCCCCTCGTCGCTGCAGACCTCGGTCGCGGCCTCAGCGTTGAATCCTCCGGCAAACACCGACAGTCGGGCCCAGAGCAGCCGCTCTACCTCCTCGAGCAGGCGGTAGCTCCAGCCGATGGTTGCTTCTAGTGTCTGCTGGCGCGCCTCGGCGCCCCGATTGCCGGTACCCAGGATCGATAGCTCGCTTGCCAGCCCCTGGTTGAGCTGGTCGAGGCTCAAAGCGCCCAGGCGGACGGCCGCCAATTCGAGTGCCAGAGGGATCCCGTCCAGCCGCCGGCAGAGTTGCAGCACCGGTGCTGCATTCTCTGCGTTCACAGCGAAGCCAGGAACGACGGCCGCTGCACGCTCACTCAGCAACCTGACGGCCTCAGAGTTCATGAGCCGCTCGAGCAACGCCTCGTCACCTTCGCCGGGCAGCGACATCGGCGGTACTGGCATCCTGACTTCGCCGGCCACTCCCAGAGCCTGCCGGCTGGTGGCCAGGAGCCGCACGTCCGGGCAGCCTTTGAGGAGAGTGCTGGCCAGGATCGCACAGGCGTCCAGAAGGTGTTCGCAGTTGTCCACCACCATCAGCAGGCGCTTGCCGGCCAGGTAGTCCGTAAGGGTGGAGAGCGACCAACTGGCTGACTGGTCGTGCGCGCCGAGCGCAGTAAAGACCGCTTGACTGACGAGCAGTGGATCCTGAATCGATCCCAACGACACGAACCAGGCGCCGTCGGGAAAGCCACGCGCCATTTCCCCGGCTGCCCTGAGCGCAAGTCGACTCTTGCCGGCGCCCCCGCTGCCGGTCAGCGTCAGCAGCCGGGTGGTCGTGAGCAGCCGCTTGAGTTCGCGCAGCTCCTGCCGGCGCCCGACGAAGCTGGTCAGTTCGACCGGCACGTTCGACGGCCGAGCCTTGGCGGCCCGAGTTCTCACAGCAAGGGCAGACTACTCCGCCGTCGATTGGCTCGGATCGGGGAGGTCGAAAGCTGGCTCAATGCTGACGAAAGGGGCCAGGGCAGCTTCGTTGACCGCCCGAACAAGTTCAAGGCTCCCGCCGGCGAAGAGCGAGAGCAGCCGCCCTTGGTGAGGCACGAAGGTCGAGCGCAGATAGAGGACCGGCTGGCCGCGGGCGGCAAAGCGCCGGCTGGCCTCAATGAGTGCGGCCTGCAGCATCGCCAGGCCAGGCTCGGTGATGGCCAGCAGCCGACGCTCCACCAGGAAGAAGCGCATGTGACCGTCTGGAGCCTGCGAGCCCGAGGCTACCGTCCGGAACTTGGCCCGGCCGCTCGGCGATTCCGAGTTCATGTGATCGACTCGCCTTCAAGGTTCATTTCCGGCGGCACCAGGGCCGGGAGCCGGCGCAGGCTGTCGCCCATGACCGTGCCGTGCAAAAAACGAGCCCAGCGGGCGAACATGATTCTCGTCCTCCTGTTTCGGGGGGCTCAGTTGCTCCCGTATTTGATCGCCACGTCAATACGGTCTTCTCGCTTTGCGGCGGCCTCGCAGGCCCAGATGAACTCGATCAGCTCCGTCAGCTGCGCGTCGAGTGAGGCCACTGACGAAGGTTCGTTGCCTCCGATCTCGTCTTTCCGGTTTAGCTCGTTCATCGTCCTTTCCTCCGTGGTGGCCGCGGTCGGCGGCTTCGAGGTCAGACTAGGAAACGAGCAGAGATCGGAAATCGTCCTTGACTCGTACAGGAGTACGTATTTGTGCTGAGCTCAGCGAGCGTTTGAAGCGCCAAGCACCGCCCCGGGCCCGTTCGAACGACCGAGGCCATGCCTGAAGCTACTTAGTAGCCGGCGAAGATACGTACTGACCTACGAGTTGGACCCGATGCTGATCAATCCGTACCCCTTCAGGCTGATGTTGCCGCATATCCGGCGGACAACAAGAGTCAAGGAGGACATCATGTCAACCGTAACGCCGACCGTAAGTAGGGGTCGACACAATGACGGCTCCGCAGGCGTCGTGAATAGCAGAGCCAAGGAGGATCCAATCAGCTCACCCAAGCGCCTCGCGAGAATCGCCGGCGTCCTCTACCTGCTCGTAGGCATCTCCGGCGGCTTTGCCCAAGGATTTGTATATCCCAAGATCTACGCTGCCGGCGATGCGACGACCACGGCTGGGAACCTGGTCGCGAACTCCGGACTTGTCCGGATAGGTGTCATCGCCGACCTGTTGGACCAGACACTCTGGGTCTTCCTGGCCATGATCCTGTACCGACTGCTCAGGCAGGTGCACCAGAGCGCGTCTTTCACGATGGTTGTCCTCGTCGCACTCGGGGCCGGCATCGCATGCCTCAATGCGGTCTTCGAGTTTGAGGGCATGCGCGTCGCAACCGGTGCAGTGAGCCTGGCCGTCGGCGCCGGGGGCACGAATGCCCTGGCGCTGCTCATGGTCGACGCGCAGCACTATGGGCTCCTCATCGACACGGTCTTCCAGGGCCTCTGGCTGATGCCGCTGGGGTATCTCGCCTACAAATCAGGGTTGTTCCCCAAGGCGCTGGGCGTCCTGCTCGTCGTGGGGGGTGTCTGCTACCTCCTGGACGTGTTCGCTCAGTTCCTGGCCCCCGACTTCGGCCCTAGGATCGCCACCGTCGTCGTCATCCCCTCAGCAATCGCGGAAATCTCGATGGTCATATACCTGCTCGTGATCGGCGTGAAGACCCCAAAGCCAGTCGAGAGCATTCTGGCCGCGGCGTGAACGGCACGGAAATACCACGATCGTCGAGACCCACAGTCTCAGCAAGCGATATGACAGCGGAGTCTTCGCCGTCGACTCCGTTGCCATGACCGAGCGGGTGGGGCCGGGAACCCTTGCGGCCCCACCCCTTCGACGTCGGTGATACCGAGCGCGGCAGCGGCGGCGGGTCAGCACAGGCGGCTGTCAAGCCCCTCTCCTATTACCAATCGGATCCCTGCCTCGCCCTGACAATGTAGTGTCAGCAAACCGCATTATGGTACTCATGTAGTGCGTGCTACCTGCTACATCGCGGTCGACTGACCGGTGTCAAAACTTCCTTTCCCTTCGCGACCGCAGACCCTGCCACCTCGCATAGGCGCGCCCCCAGAGCAGCCGGCTGCGCGCACCTTGTGTCGGAAGCCAGGACCTGGGCAGAGCAGCGGCAGGATGGCACGACTCTCGGCGGCAGCTCCATGATCGAGGCCACAGCAGCCCTCTTCAGGGGCGACCCAGCCGCAGCGGAGACGCTGATGGCCGAGAGCTTGAGGTGGTACGAGGCTGCCGGGCCGCCCATGGGTGTGTGTGTCGCGTTGCATTCTCTGGCCAGCTTGAAGCAGCTCCGGGGAGATCTCGAAGGCAGTGCCCAGCTGCTCGAGCGGGCACTCAAGCTTGCACTGGAGCAGGGTGACAGAGCCAACGAGGGCCTGATTCTCGTCGACCTTGGCTTCAATTCGGGGCCCCCCATCCTGAAGGTGGATTCGGTAGGCGATCAAGAGCGGCGCTGGGAAGACTCAGTTAGCACTCCAGGTCGGCTTGAAGAGGCCGGCCGGGTACAAGCGGGGCCCCGTGCACCGTGATCGAAGTCTTCAGCGACCGTCTATGCCAAAGCAAGCCCGACATCGCTCGTCGCTGGTCCCTCCTGCAAGCTCAGCCGCTCATCCGTGCTGCCGTCCACCGGCCCACCCGCGGGCTGAGGAGGATAAGCATGAACTAGTTGGCCGAGCTGAAACGTCAGGAAAGACGCCTGCTCCTGCTCCCCCCTCCTTGACCGGCTCAGGAGCGTGCTGGAGCAGCCACAAGCGCCCCCCGGAGCGGCGCCAGCGACCACAAGTGCAAAGCATCGGGCGCTACGGCGAGCTGCGTCAGCCGCCCCCATACGGTTTGTGCCCCGAAACGCTGTCGGGGGCGTGCCACATGACATAGATGACCTTGTGGCGGCGCCACTTGGACCACTCAGACCAGAGTGTCGCCAGCAGCCCCAGAATGCCGGCACCAATCAAGCCCTTGGTCACGCTGCGCCCGAGATGCGCCCAGGCCCAGCCTTCGAGGCTGTTGCCCAGACTGTCACGAGGGTCGGTATGGCCAACTCATGGTTGAGTTGGCGGACATTTGCGGCCGCCCC
>JALZAW010000122.1 GCA_030948155.1 Candidatus Dormiibacterota bacterium
CGCTTGAGTTGGAGCAATAGTAGATAGGCGCTGATTCGTCTCCGCACTCACCATTAACCCTTCTGTGCTTGCACCCGGCCTAACAATGGACTACTGTTAAGGGAGTCTGGTGGCGGCGACGGGATCGAATCGCCGACCTCTAGCATGTCAAGGAAGTGCTGTTACTTACCTCCTTTGAAGCATCCTCTCGAACCTGTTTACAGCCGTTTTGTATCAATCTCGCTGCTGCTCAGCGCCAGCATACGCAAGTGAAGCTGCGGCGTAGCTGCATGATAGATGATGTGCAGCCGCAATCGATTGTCCCGACCGGAAGATGCAGAGCGACGGTATTTCCGACGTAACTGGTCACATGGTCGTGATCAGGGGCAGGGGATCTGGCGGGTTGTCAAGTGGCACGGCCTAAGCACAAGCGCCTGTGCCTGGTCTGCGGCCACGCGGCGTCACCCTAGCCGGAGCGATCAGAGCCGGCGCCCGAGCGTCACATCGAGGCCAGGGGCCCGATTCCGTGCGCACAAGCGGTTTGGTCGTTGGCGGCCGCGGGCTGGATAGGCTCTGTGACGGGAGCTCAACAGTTCCTCCTGCACTGGCGCGCGTAGCATATGCCCACGATCACGCGCAGCGCTCCGAGACTCGGTAGCGCCGTGCCCGCCGACAACGAGCGCAGGAGGAGGTGCCCCGTGAGTAGCAGTAAACCTGTCGTCGTCTATGGCGCCAGCGGTTACACCGGGAGGCTCGTCGCCGAGTTCCTGCGCGAGTACAACCTGCCGTTCATCGCCGCCGGCCGCGATCGGGCACGTGTCCAGGCGGTCATGGAGCGCGTCCCCGGCATCGACACCGCCGACTACGAGGTCGTGGAGGTAGAGCACTCCGTCGAAGCGCTGAGCGAGCTCTTCTCCGGCGCCAGGGTGGTGTGCAACATGGTTGGACCGTTCGTCACCTATGGAACGGAGGTCATCCAGGCAGCGCTAAATTCGGATTGCCATTACCTGGACACGACTGGAGAGCAGCCTTGGGTCAAGGAGGTGGACGAGAGGTTCGGCGACCTGTTCGCAGAGAAGGGCCTTGTGGCCCTGCCGTCCACCGCGAACCAGTACACGACCGGCGACATTGCGGCGAACATCTGCCTGGAAACCCCAAGGCTCGACAGCCTGGACCTCCTCAACCTCTGGGGCGGCTTGCCTACCTATGCGTCGACGCAGACCATCTTTGTGGCCCTGATGGCCGACCACTACTACCTGGAGCAGAACGAGTACGTGAAGTGGCCTCCGGCGTCGTTCTTCGAGGTCGTCGTGCCCGGACAGCACCAGACGGCACTGGCAATGACGTGGAGCGGCACGGCGCACCCGGTGTGGCATAAGCGCAATCCCCGTGTCGCGAATGTGACAGCACTCGCAGGTGTCCTGAATCGCCAGGTTATGCAGGGCGCCATTCAGATGGCCCAAATGGTCGAGGAGAAGATCAAGCCCCTGCCGCCGGATGAACAGCGCAAAGCGCTCTCGGAAGCGGCTGCAAGCGTGCAGGCGGGGATGCCGCCGCGGGAGAGCCAGCTCGTCAACCGGTCGGTGGACTCCGTCTACGCCAGCGGGCCGACCAGGGCCGTGCAATGTGTGATCCACGGAGCCTGCAACTACAAGCAGACCGCGCTCATCCAAGCCTTCGCGGCGCACAACCTGGTCCGCGGCAGGCCGCGGACGGTCGGCTTCGCCTCTGCCTGCCAGGCGTTTGGGCACCGTGAGATCCTGGGTGCGCTGCAGAGCTTTGGCTTCGTTGGCGAACCGATCGTCTCAGGCCACCTCAGCCCCGTGCCCGCTCCGGTGTTCCCGGGGACGCTAGGGCGGCTCAATGGTGCGCTCGTGCCAGCGGAGGTGCAGACCGCTCGCTAGCGTCACGATATCCGGCCCGCGGGAGCGGAGCCGGTAAGCCTGGCCACCCACTACGTCCAGGGAGGCGTTACCGGCTCCGCACGGACATTCTTCGGTCGAGTGGAAGCTAGAGGAGAGACGCCCGCGCGCCTCCGTCGAGGACGAAAGCGCTCCCGGTGGAAAACCGAGAGCGGTCAGAGGCGAGGAAGACCGCCAGGCGGGCAACCTCCTCGGGGGTGCCGTAGCGTCCTTGTTTCTGGGCGATCACAGCGTCAAAGTCCGGCAGATTCAGCAGCTTCTCGAACTGGCGCTTGTGGGCCTTGACCATGTCGGTATCGATGAATCCGGGCAGGATCGCGTTGACGCGCACACCCTGGGGGCGCAGCTCGATCGCGGCAGTCTGGGTCAGCGACATCACGCCGGCCTTGGCGGCCGCGTAGTTGCCGATAAGCGGAACTGCGGCCTGGGCAGTGATTGAGCACATGTTCACGATCACCCCGCCGCCTGTGGCGATCATCGCCGGAGCGGCGTAGCGGATGCTCAAGAACACCCCGTCCAGGTTCACCGAGGTGACTTCGCGCCACTGCGCGTAGCTCATTTGCGCCAGCGGCGAAATGTTGGCAACCCCGGCGTTGGCCACCATCACATCCAGGCGCCCGTGAAGGTTCACGGCGTGGTCGACCAACGCCTCGACCTGCTCCGGGCTGGTCACATCGCAGGGCACAGCGCTGGCGTTCGGGATGGCGTCGGCGACCTGCTTGGCGGAATGGGTGTCGATGTCCGAGACGATGACCGTGGCGCCCTCGGCGCCGTAGGCTTGAGCGACCGCCGCGCCCAACCCCTTGCCGGCACCGGTCACTATCGCAATCTTGCGCTCCAAAAGGCCGGCCATCAGAGCAGACTCGCCGAGAGGCCGCCGTCGAGGAGGTAGTGCGAGCCGGTCGCCCAGCTGGCATCGTCGGAAGCGAGAAAGGCGACCATCTCCGCAACCTCCTCCACCGTGCCCAGGCGCCCCTGCTTGAGCGCAATCAGGTCACCAAAGGGAACTCCCACGGCCGCTTCCACGGTGGGGATCAAGCGGTCGACCATTGCAGTCCCGACGAAACCCGGGCAGACCGCGTTCACGCGGATTCCCGCCTGGCGCAACTCAACCGCCGCAGTCCGGGTCAGCTGGATGACTGCCGCTTTGGCGGCGCCGTAGGAGCCAAACAAAGGCGCGCCGCCAACTCCGGCCAGCGAGGACATGTTGACGATGGTGCCTCCGCCTGCGGCGGCCAGGGCCGGAACGGAGTGCTTGATACCCAAGAAGACGCCCTTGATGTTGACGTCCATCAGGCGTGAGAACTCTTCCTCACTCTGCTCGACCAGCGGCTTGACGACCTCGACGCCCGCATTGTTGACCACAACATCCAGCCCGCCGAACGCGTCCACCGCCGCCTGCACTGCACCTTGCACATCTGCGCTCGAGGTAACGTCGCAGCGCACTGACCGCGCCGCATCGCCGAGCTCGGCTGCCGCGCGCGCGGCCCCCTGCTCATCGACATCGGCCAGCATCACCTGAGCACCCCGCTCAACGAACAAAGCGGCGATCGCGCGGCCCAAACCCTGGGCAGCACCGGTCACAAGCGTACGTCGACCCTCAAGGTCAGGCATCCCATCTCCTCCTCTGCACCAATAGCCTCTCCGTGACTAGCCGACTGCAATCGCGGCACTGTGGTCGCGCGGGCTCCGACCAATCGCTGGCGCCGAGCCCTGCTAGCCACTCACCGGCGCGCGACGACCAGGTCCCACTTGCGCCAAGCTGCGGGCAACTCCTCTGACGGTGTGCGCGATGACGGGCTGGCGCAAGTCTTGTTACCTAGCGGGGGTCGTCTGCCGCGCGGCCGCCAGCGCCGGGGACGGTCGTCGCCCAGTGGCCAAACTGCTCGCGTAGCGGCCCCTTGCTGATCTTGCCCGTCGGCGTCTTTGGGAGCTCACCCTTGACCTCGATGCGCGTGGGCACCCTGAACGTGGCCAGCCGCTCGCTGGCGAACGCTTTCACCTCCTCCGGGTCAAGCTCGACTCCCGACTTGGGAACCACCACGGCGACCACCTCCTCGCCCCGCACCGCATCGGGCACCCCGATGACAGCGCATTCCCGGATGCCGCCGTGCTCGTAGAGGACCTCCTCGATCTCCCGCGGGTAGATGTTTTCGCCACCGCGGATGATCATGTCCTTCGAGCGGTCGACGATGAAGAAGTAGCCGTCATCGTCGACGTAACCGACGTCGCCCGTGTGCAGCCAGCCGTCGCGAATGGTCTCCGCCGTGGCCTCAGGGTTCTTTAGGTAGCCGGCCATGATATTGGGCCCGCGCAGGACGATCTCGCCATACTCGGCGGCAGGCGCGTAGCTGCCGTCCGGCCGGCGGATCCGCATGTCCTGCCCGCGCACTGACATGCCGATCGAGCCGGGCTTGCGCTGCCCGTAGAACGGGTTAAGCGAGGAGACGCAGGTGCTCTCGGTGAGCCCGTACCCCTCGAGGATGCGGATGTCGAAGCGCTCCTGGAAGGCCTCCAGCAGCTCGCGCGAGAGAGGAGCCGCCCCGCACACGATGAACCGCAGCGAGGAGTCAGAGGCGTCCTCCGCGCCCGGCGCGTTGAGCAGTGCGGCGAGGATGGTCGGCACCGCGGAGACGCTCACGGGCTTCAGCTCGGCGACGGTTTTCCAGAAGCCCGAGGCTGAAAAGCGCTCCCACATGACGACCTCGCAGCCGATCATCATCGGGATGGTGAACGTGACAACCTGCGCGTTCGCATGGAACAGGGGAAGCATCATGCCAAGGCGCTCGCCTCTGGCAAGCGGCAGTAGCTCGGCCGCCATTCCAGTGTCGGCCAGATAGTTGCGATGCGTGAGCATCGCGCCTTTGGGCTTGCCGGTGGTGCCCGACGTGTAAAGCACTGCGGCCAGGTCATCCGGACCGCGATCGAGATCGGGTCTGCTTCCACCGCGGACGCGCAGATCGTGTAGGCGCAGATCGCCTCCGTCCTCTACCGAGATCACATGGCGGAGGGCGGGAAGCTTATCGCGCGCTCCAGCGAGGATCTGGGCCCCCTGGCTGCCCGTGACGACCGCCACGGCCTCGGAATGGCCGATCACGTAGCCGGCCTCGGCCGCCGTGAATGCAGGGTTGACTGGGCCAAACACAGCACCCGCCTTGAGGATCGCCCACCAGGCCTCGACGAAGGCCAGGCAGTTCGACAGGAACACTGAAACCACATCGCCCGGACGGACACCGAGCTCGGCCAAGCCGGCGGCCAGCTCGTCGGTGCGGGCATTGAACTCTCGGTAGGTGAGAGCCTCCTCACGCCAGCGCAGGAGTGGCTGGTCGGGAAGGCGGCGGGCCTGAACGCGCAGAAGGTCCGGCAGCGTCTGAGGATCAGACGGCGCGGACATGGGGACAACTTTAGTTCGTCATCCCCCCACTGTGAGTACCAAAAGTCTGCCACGTGCCCCGCTCACCGACATCGGCAGCGAAGGCGAGCAAGCTCGAGACCCGGGCACCGACGGGGGCGCCCTCCGGGTCTACGTCGAACCCGAGCCTCTCAACATCGGGCCCCCGGTAGGCCAGGTGCGTGACACCCGGGGCATCCACGACTCGGACAAGGTCGAACTCGACGCTCCCGGGTTCGAGATGACCCCCACGCCGACCTCCCTGGCGCCTGAGAACGGGCCCGATGACGCCGACGAGACCTCGGCCGCGTCAGCCCGCAGCGCGGTCAGCAGACCGAGCAACCCGGCCGCAAGGCCGACCTTTACCCTGAGGTGGCTCAGATCCCAGACCACGACCTCGGTGGCGCCGAGGGTCGCAGCCAGCGCGAAGAGGAAGGCACCAACCGTGGACGCCGTCGACACCGGTCAGATCCTCCCCCACCCTCAGGCCGCGCTGAGCCGCTTCCCCCCATTGTCAGCGCGTCTCCAGCGGGCCGCGACGGTTATGCAGGATGTGCGGTAACGCTGAACCACAATCACTCCGTGACAATCAATCGAACGCAGGCGATAGTGATTGGGTTCTTCCTCCTGGCGTGGCTGAGCCTGCTTGGCATCCTGGTTACGGCGCCGGATGTTCTGGACGCAATGCTGAGGCTGCCGCCTGGCGACCACCGGCCTGCCGAACTCGCTTTCCTATTGGCGCTCTCCGCCTTCCTCACGCTGCTCGTCGTCGGGGTGTTTCGTCGCTGGCGCTGGACGTTTTGGCTAGTCCTGGTCGCCTTCCTGGCCGGCCTGCTGCGCGTCCTGGCGTCAGCCCTCGAGCTCACGGGAGTCATGCCCTCGAACGGGCCGACTTGGTACCTGCTCCTGCAGGCGGCCATCGGACTCGTGCAGTTCGCGATCGGGCTGGCCATGCTGGGCGGCCTCCGGAAGACGGGCCCCTGGGGAGCCTTCTGACTGGACCCAGGTGCGGTACCGCGCAGTCACCCGCTCGGCTAGGACGGGCCCGCAGACCTCCAGCCTGCCCTCCAAACGATTTTCCACGACGCAGACGCACCGTTGTTACCGCCTACCGTCCAGTCGGTGACGTGCCAACGGTCCTGGCAGGCCAGCAATGGCTCTGAAAATATGCGAACTTATCAGCATTCCTCTCGCGGCTTTGGTCGCTGGAATGTTCACAGGGCCATGGCTGGCCTTACCAGATCCATCAGCACTCTCAGCCCGGAAGTCTTTTCTCGCCCTTCACCTACCGCTCCTTCCCGAACATGGCGCATTCGATGCACGAGCAGGACCACGTTTGTTCACGGACACCTTGGTCGACTGGTCTGGAACGATCTATGTCGCGCCGCCCCGGTACCCGGGGTCAGTTCAAGCGAGAGGCTCAGCGCAGCCGTGAAACTGGGGCCGCTCTGCCTCATTGAACATTTCCGCGAGAAGCCTGAGTCCGCGCCGAGCCCTTAGCCCCATCGGCCGGTCGGTTGTGTTCGACGCGGCGAAATCCAATACTGACCGCAGCAACTGGTCCGGCGTCTCGATCTGCGGCAGGTGCCCAGTGCCGTGGAGCAAAAGGAACCGCCCGTTGCGGATGGCGGCAAAGGCGCGCCCGTAATCTTGGTCAGCGATCCGATCAGCTTCACTCCAGATGACCAGTGTCGGGACGGTCATCGCAGCCAGTCGGCTGGCGAGCCGAGGGTCGCTCATGGGCTGCCCACCGTAGCCTGCCAGGGCCGCTCGATTGCCGACCATCATCGCCTGCGCGGCCGACGGCAGTGAGCTGGGGTCGATTCGGAACGCTGCCGGGTTGTGTTAGCTGTGCTCGGCTACCTGCTCCATCGTGATCCAGCTGACGCGGCTCTCTGACACCACGACGCTCACACCAGGGCAGAAGGACTTGCTGCAGCGGATAGCCGTATGCGTCCTTGAGCGTCTCGGCGACAGCCCACGTGCCTCGCAGTCTGCCAGGTAGTCATTGACCAAGCGTTGGAGCGATGAAGTGGACAATATCGCTGTCTTATAGCACTTGCTTATGCACAAGGCGGCACTTTCTATAAGCTAGATGAAGGTAACGTAGAGCGTTAACGTTGCAAGTGTGATGGTGGGCGGCGACGGGATCGAACCGCCGACCTCTAGCATGTCAAGCAAGCGCTGCTAATCTCCCGTTCTGACC
>JALZAW010000123.1:0-3089 GCA_030948155.1 Candidatus Dormiibacterota bacterium
CGGCCGCAAGGGGCGCCGACAGCTCCCATCGCCGCCTGACCTCGACCTGGACGGCACCGAGCGCGGCGGTGGTCACGGGCCAGCCGATCAGTACTTGCTCGGCGCCTTGCAGCTGAAGGACGATGCGAGCTGCTGGGTCTTACGCTTGGCGCACTTGGGACAAGCTGGGGGCCGGTGCTTCAGACGGTCGTGCTCAGTGATCGCCACCGTGACCTCGAAGCGCTCGCCGCAGGCCTGACACTCGAACTCGTAGACGGCCATGGTTCCACCTCCATCGTAAGTAGAGACCGGCGCGTGATCCTCGTCAAGGGTCGGCGGGTCGCGATCTGCTGGGATGGGTCAACCCGCCGCCACCACTACCGGCGGCCAGCCTCCACCGCTCGCCGCCCACAGCCGCGCCGGGCGGCGGGAGACCCTCGTCGACCTGGTCCAGCCACGCCGTGACCTTGGGTTCCGACGGGTCAGCGGGCCAGTCTCGGCGATCACCGGGCCCTCCTGCGCCGAATTCCCGCCGCCCCCGGTACTCCCGGTCCACCGCCGCATCTCCGGCCGCACGGGCGTCCGCGGCGTTGTCGAGCGCCGTACCGACACGAGATCAGCGGGATGGCAGCAGAGACGCTGCAGCAGCTGTTCGAGTGCGGGACCAGCAGCCCGGGACCGCTCGCGCAGTAGGTCGGCTCGCGGCGGCCGCCGGCCTCGACAACTCCGCCTGACACCGTAGCGGCCCGGTGATGTCATGGGGCAGGAACTGCTCGACATGAGTATTGCGCCGAAGTCGCCACCTGCGGCGTCGTCAGGGCGCGCCGACTACGGCTTTGACGCGCCCAAGGTGCCGATCTTCCTCACTCTCGGAGGAATCGCGGCCTTGTGCATAGCGGTCGTCAGCGTGCTCCTTGGGTGGGGCGTCGTCGAGACCGCATGGTTCGGGCTGGTCGGAGTTGGTACCCTCGCCTGCGCTGCGCAGTACGTGCACGCGACTCGCCGCGGGAAGCATCGGGCCTGGGCCAAGATCCTCGACTCGATCGCCTGGCGAGGGGACGAGACCGTACTCGATCTGGGCTGTGGCCGGGGCGCAGTGCTGATCGCCGCCGCCCAGCGGATTCCGCGGGGACGCGCGGTCGGCGTGGACATTTGGGACACGGCTGACCAGTCGGGCAACAGCATCGAGGTCACCCGCCGCAACGCCGAGCTCGAAGGCGTAGCCGACCGGGTTCAGCTGGAGACCGCTGATATTCGAGAGCTGCCGTTCGATGCCGCTGAATTCGATGCCGTCCTCAGCAGTCTGGTCCTGCATAACGTTCACTCACCTGACGACCGCCGCCGGGCTTTGGAGCAGGCGGTGCGGGTGCTGCGACCGGGTGGCCGCCTGCTCGTCGCGGACATCATGCATTTGACCGACTATCGGAGCGAGCTCGAACGGCTCGGGCTCGAGGGAGTGACGGTGCGCGAACTGGGGTCGGGCACGTGGTTTGGCAACCCGTTCATGAGGACACGGCTGGTATCCGGGACCAAGCCGGCTCCAGCCTGACTGCGTCGTTCCGGCCACCGGCTCCGCGACCCGCTGCAGCTCCAGCCAGGCATCGCCCCGCTCGCGTGCGTTGCGCGATGGCCGGCGCATTCGCGCTCGGTGCTTCAGCACTGCGCGACGTGTACCCAAACGAACGGCCCCATCGCTCTCGACCTCCAACTCCTCGACGGCTCCAGTCGGGCCGCGCCAGGCGCTTCGAGGCCGTAGCCGCCAGCCGCGCGACGCTGAATGCGCCACCGGGTCCCAGCGCCTCTCGAATCGATCCAGGTTCGTGATCGCCGAATGCGTAACCATCCTGCTCAGGGGACTGTTCAGGGAGCCAGACGGACGGGGCGGAAGACGCCGGGGGGCGGTCCGGAGGAGAAGATCTCTATGGCCACCTTGAAGACTGCTGCCGTGTTGCTTTGCTTTCTGTTCGCCGCCGCGTGCGGCGGGGCCAGCCCCACCGGGTCAGGCCGAACCGCCGCGAGCCATGCCATGCCTGCCCCGGCGTCGGCGGCAACCGCCATGCCGGCGAAGGTCGCTCAACCGGTGATTGCGGTCGTCGACAAGTCCGGCGACGGGGCGACCGTCCTTCGGCTGGTAGCTCTCGACGGGCCGGAGTTGGCGCATGTGGTCCTCCCGTCCGGCGCGTCGGTGGTGGGCACCGGCGGCGGCGTAGCCGCGTTCATTGTCAACGGCGAGCTGGAGGGGCTGCACCAGAACGGGACCGTGGAGAAGTTGGGCCCGGTGGCAGGCTACTCCGCCGGCCCGATCATCGTTAGCCCGGACGCCCAGCAGTGGATGTGGTCAGTCTGGTCGGGCAGCGGTGCAACAGTGGCCAGCCGGGTCGTGCTCGGCACGCGCAACGCTCCGGACCGGACCGTGGCAAGAATGACTTCGACCACTGCTCGCGTGCTGATGCCTTATCGCTGGACACCCGGCGGCCCCGTCTATCAGAGCTCCCCGCTGGGTCTCGGCGGCTACATCCTCTTCGCGCTCTCGTTCGGGCCCAGTTGGCGGTTCGACTCGGCGAGCGGCAAGGTTACCCAGCTGACCGACTCCTGCCGGATCGCGGACGTGGCTCTCGGAGGCGCCACGGCCTGCCTCCGGGACTCGAGCCCCGGCAACAGCACGCTGGACGTCGCAACGCCAGGGGCCAGCGTCCTGCACGTCGCGCTCCCTCGACCCGAGTTCACCCAGGTCGGGGCCGTCTCGTTCCGACCGGCCCAAACATCGACTCTGGTCGTCAGCGGCGCCACCGGCGTCGGAGCCGATGGGGAGCCCGAGCACTATCAGAGCTACCTGGTTGATGTGGCGACCGGCCACATGCGCTCATTCGGGCTGGCCGGACTGCGGGCAGGAGACGGGTCCTGGACCTGGCTGGCCGACGGCTCGCTGATCGCCTACCGTCCAGCCAGGGCCTTTGGCGGGGAACCAGGCATCTATCTGGTCACCGCTGATGGCGCGTCGCGGAAAGTGTTCGGATCCGGCATGCCGATCGGCGTGATCACCGTCTGACCCGACTGAAGAAACGTCGGAGCCCGACTACCGTGGACGCGTTGGGCTCCGCCACCATTCG
>JALZAW010000123.1:3099-7398 GCA_030948155.1 Candidatus Dormiibacterota bacterium
TTGATCCGCGCGGAGAAGATCGCCAGCTACCGGCGCGCCGGGCGGAGGGAGACGTTTGTGGATCTGGAGCAGTTACGGGCGACACTCGGCTTTCGGCGGGTCAGCGGGCCGGAGCCGGACGGGGGGTATGCATGAGACTGCTCGGCGCACACCCTTCGCTTGGCTGCACCCGGCCGAGCGCGAACCAGCCCGCGGCCAACAAGCCGGGCCCTCTCGTGGGTTCCGCAATGGCCAGCGCACGACGTCTGAGCTGTGATCGAGATGAGGCAAACGGATGACGCAGCCGAAGCGCCCCTGCCACGGCTCCTGAATCTGGGGCTGCGGGACCAGGCATGCCGCGGTACATTTCCAGCGTGCCCGATAAGTACTGCGTTGGGCCCAGCATGGCCACCGACTGGGGCGAGGAGCAGCCCAAGATCAGCCGCCGGTTGCTCGGCCGGGTCTTCGGCTATTTCGTGCCCTACTGGCGAAAAGCGGTCGTCGTCCTGGCCTGTATTGCGGCGGCCGCCGGTCTGGGGCTGGTGCCGGCCCTGGTCACCAAAGGCCTGATCGACTACCTTGCCCACCCGCGCGGCGGCCTCGGGCCGCTGGCCTTGATCGTCGGGGCCGGAGTCGCCGCCGCCATTCTGGGCGGGCTGATCGGGATGCTCCAGTCCTATCTCTCGACCTCGATCAGCGAAGGGATCATGTACGACCTTCGCGAGCAACTCTTCGGGCGCTTGCTCAAACAGTCGGTTGGCTTCTTCATCAACGGCCGCAGCGGTGACCTGCTCTCGCGGATGGATAACGACATCGCCGGCGTCGAGGACGTGATCTCGGACACCGTCTTCGGCCTGATCACGAGTGCAATCGTGGTGACCACGACGCTGGTGCTGATGTTCAGTCTCGACTGGCGCCTGACGCTGGCAGCGCTGCTCATCCTCCCTGTGTTCCTCTATCCCTCACGCCGAATCGGCCAGCTGACCTACCGCGCCCGCAAGCGCACCCAGGAGAAGTTGTCCGAAATGTCGGTGTACATGCAGGAGGTACTCGGCATCTCCGGCCTCCTGCTCGTCAAAGCCTTCACGAAAGAGCGCCAGGAGGAGGTTCGCTTTCGCGACCTCAACCTCGGCCTGCGAGGGCTGAAGGTGCGGGAGGCAATGATCGGTCGAGGCTTCCAGGCGTTGCTGAACTTGCTCAGCACCCTTGGGCCAGCGCTCCTCCTGCTCTTCGGCGGCTTCCTGGTCCTGAGCGGGCGCACGACGGTCGGGACGGTGGTGAGCGTGGTCACCATACTCGCCGGGCGGCTGGCCGGCGCCGCCGGCAACCTCGGCAACACCCACGTTAACGTCACCGGCTCACTGGCCCTCTTCCAGCGCGTCTTCCAATACATCGACCTGCCGCCTGAGGTGCAGGAGCGACCGGGCTCGATCGAGCTGCCGCGTGTACAAGGCAGCGTCGTCTTCGAAGGCGTGAGCTTTGCCTATCCGCAGACGCGCCGGCCAGCTCTTTGTGAGGCCAGCTTCCGGGTCCAGCCCGGTCAGCTGGTGGCGTTGGTCGGGCCCAGCGGTGCGGGCAAGACGACCGCGACCTACCTGCTGGCTCGCTTCTACGATCCGACCGAGGGGACGATCCGGATGGACGGCCACGACCTTCGCGACATCCAGCTGGAGTCGCTGAGCCGGAACTTCGGCATCGTCTTCCAGGACACCTTCCTATTCCACGCCAGCCTCCGCGAGAACCTGCTCTACGCCCGGCCGGACGCCAGCCAGGCCGAGGTCGAAGGTGCCGCGCGGACGGCACACATCCAGGAGTTCATCGACTCCCTGCCCGATGGCTACGACACGATTGTGGGCGAGCGCGGCCACCGCCTGAGCGGAGGCGAGAAGCAGCGCATTGCTATCGCGCGAGTGATCCTCAAAGACCCTCGCATCGTGATCCTTGACGAGGCAACCTCGAATCTCGACAGTGTCTCCGAGCAGCTGATCCAGGCGGCGCTGCGGCCGCTGTTCGCCGGTCGCACATCGATAGTCATCGCCCACCGTCTCTCGACCGTCTTGGCCGCCGACAGGATTCTTGTGCTCGACCGCGGGCGGCTGATCGACTCCGGTACCCACGAGGAGCTGCTGGAGCGGGGCGGCCTCTACAAGACGCTATACGACCGCCAGTTTCGCCCAGACTCAAAGTCAAAGACCGGGCTTCAGCTCGTCTCTGCGTAACCGGCCAGCACACCCACTCACTCTGAGCCAGAGTGGATTGTCTAGCTAACTAGCTATAGCCGCCTGTGGACTTAAGTTCGGAAGGCGGGTTTCTCTCAAGCGGCCGCATTCGCAAGGACCCAGTCGGGGGTGTACTCAGCCGCGTCGAGGGATCGACGGGGCACAAGGCGCTGGCCCGGGGCGGCTAAAGCATCCAGGAGGATCGGCTCCAGGCGTGTCATCGTGAGCTGACGATTCTCGGGCAGTGACAGCAGACCCAGGCGAATGTCGAGGCGGCGCAGGTTTCGGATCCTTCCGCGGCCGGTAGCCAGAGCCGGGCCGACACGCTGGTCGAGAAAAGCTTTGAGGTCGCCAATCGTCTTCGGGACTATTCCGCCGTCCAGGCGAGCCTGCACTTCGTCGCCCTTCTTCCTGAGCCAGCCGCGGACCGCCGCGGGTGCCTCGAGCTCCGCCTGGACGAGCCAACTGCGAAAGCGGTCGCCGCCACGGAAGGCCGCCTCGGCATCGCCGCACAGGTTGTCCGTCCAGGGATAGAGCTGAGCCGTGCGGAACTTCTCGGTGACCTTCTCCCAGTGGTGCCAAGTGCTGAAGGAATGGTGTGGCGGATCGTCGGCCCAGGCCTCGCGTATCGCGTAGTCGATCTGAGGGACGGGATCGGACAGGATGGTGACCGGCTTACCCGAAAGGCTTCTGAAGAAGTCGACCCAGCTCGGCTTGTGATCGTTGGGGACCGCCCGGATGTGGCAGATCCGCATCTGGCCCCGCGGACCACGCGTAGCCGCGGCCAGAACTGCGAACCGAAGCTCTCCGCGCGACCCCATCAGCTCCTCCGTCACGGGGAGGGTGAACTGAGGTGCTCGGGGCACCTGGCGGCTCCACGGAACAAATGTTCGCACAGATCCGGCCTTAAGTCCACAGGCGGCTATTGCTAGGGCCTCGACTCTAGAGGCGCTCGGCCCCGACCACGTGGCCAAGAGTGCGGACTTCTCGTTGGCCACGGGTGCGGGCTTCTCGTTCGCCATGGACACTTGACTGAGCTTGAGCGCCCGACGCGCCCGTAACGACGCCAGCGGCCAGGTGAGTTGGCTCGGGACCCATCCCCAGCTGCACTTGATCGGGGATTAGTATCAAGGCACTCCAGGTCACGGATTGCCTTGACAGGGCGCCTGCATGGCGAGCCGGTCCCTGCGGACACTTCGGCTAGGATCGCTTTAATGGCCGATCACTTTAATGGCCGCTCCGCGCTCAACTCCTCCAGGCCCGACGGCAGCTCCTGGCGCCGACCGCAGCGCCGGCGTGTCAACCTTCTAGGCCGGCCCGCCCGACTGGTCCTGCTAAGTGTCGCAGCATGCGCGCTGCTGGCGCTGGTTGCCGAGGCGGTCACGCTCGGACTGGCCGTACGTGACCTGCAGCGCGGCGCCGCGCTCCTCTCTCAGGCAGCGGCTCTGATCGGTCAGAGTCCCGACGGTTGGAGTGCCCAGCGCATCGACGCTGCCATCAGGTCGCGAGATCAAGCAGAGCGCCTGCTGCTTCCCGCGCATGCGCGCATTCAGCACGATCCGATCTTGCGTTTTGCCGAGACGACCCCTGCCGTGGGCGACCAGGTCAAGGCGCTTCTCGACTTGGACGACTCTGCGGTCGCCGCGTCGGCGGTCGTGGGCGATCTGATCACGGTGGCCCGTGCCTATGGCGAGGCGCGTAACAATCACGGCGCGCTGGGCCCACACGTCTTGAGCCTACTCAATTCCTCGGCGCCCCCACTTAGGGATGCGAGCCTGCGATTGGGTCATGTCCAGACGGCCCTGCGACGCGATCAGCAGCGACCACTCCTACCACAGCTGCAGTCGCAGGTAAGGAATGCCCTTGATCGAGTCGAGCCGGCTGCCGCTCAGGCGCAGCTCGGTGCCTCAGCAGCCGAATATGCCCCGCTTGTGCTCGGCGCCGATCACGCCAAGACCTACCTGTTGCTATTTCCAAATCCGTCCGAATTACGGCCGGCGGGAGGCTTCGTGGGCACGGTGTGCACGCTGACTGTGAAAGACGGGACGCCAATCGAGCTCCAGGTTCGCAATGAGGCAGACTACACGCCGCTTTTCAAACG
>JALZAW010000124.1 GCA_030948155.1 Candidatus Dormiibacterota bacterium
GGTCAGTACATGCAAGACAATTACCATGGCCGCTATTACGCCAAGGCTCAGAACCTCGCCCGCGATCTCGGGGCCGCCTATGACCAAGCGCTCAGCGAGCTAGACCTGTTGGTGATGCCGACTCTTCCGCTCAAAGCAACCAAGATCCCGGCCCAGGACGCAAGTCGCGAGGAGTACGTTGCCCGGGCACTAGAGATGATTCCAAACACCTGTCCCTTCGACGTGACGGGTCATCCTGCGATGAACGTCCCTTGCGCGACAGTGGACGGTCTACCCATCGGCATGATGCTGGTTGGTCGAAAGTGGGGGGAAGCCACGATTCTGCGCGCCGCGGCCGCGTTTGAGCAGCGGGTGTTCAGCAGGCCGATCCCAGGCCGGGCCAGCGTGCCAGCCTGACTCATAGCAGTTCCATGACACTTGTTGGAGGTCAGCGAGGAACGGCATTCACGATATGGGAGGCATGTATGGCTTCGGTCCTGTGATAGTCGAAGAGAACGAGCCGGTCTTCCACGCCCCTGGGAGAAGGGCGTCTTCGCCGGTTTTGCTCAGCTCGCGGCTTGGGGGCTCTTCAACCTGGATGAGTTCCGCCACGCGATCGAGCGCATGGGGAATGCGCACTACCTCGAGTCCTCGTATTACAAGCACTGGCTGGGTGCGTACGAGACGCTCACCCGCAGAACCAGTCTCGTCAGTGTTGGGGAGTTACTTGCGGCTTGGTCTTGCGCGCACTTCGTAGTCGACAAGTCTGTCCCCTGTATGGCGCTCGGGAGATAACCGTCGGCCGTTGCGCACCTGTTTGTAGGCCTAGGATCTTCTGAACCGACCAGTCAGTGCCTTCAGCGCACTGTGTCCATCGCGATACGCGTAGTGCCTACCCTGCGAGTCGCGGCCTCAATAGCCGCTCCAGTTCCTCCACTAAAAAGCGAGGTCCGACGATCGCCCTCTCGCCGATACCGCTTGAGCTTGACGTCGGCAAGCAGCCGGTAGATCGTCACCTCGGAGGTCCCGTACCACCTGGCCGTTCGCCCACCCAGGTGCCGCGCGAGCACTCGGCCGTGGAGGAGCCGTTGAAGTGGCCGCGCCACGTCGCCGCATCGGTCTCGAAGACGTGGGTACCGAAGAGGACGCCGCGTCCCTCGCTGAGGCGTACGCGACGAGTGCGGATCCGTCGAGCCGTCTCCAGGACCCCCCTTCGATCTTAGGTTTTGTGGACGCGGCCAACACCACGCGACAGTTTTGCTCAGTCACACTAAGTCAGGCAGAGGCCTGACTGCTAGTGTGGTGGCAGTGTTCCAGCGGAGCGGAAGGGATATGGCTTGGCTTCGAGCCTTCCCGTGAGCTGACGTGCCAGCGCTTTTTGAGGCTCACCAGCTCTCCAAGATCTACGCCGGTCACGAGGTCCTCTCCGGAGTGGACTTCGCGCTCGCGAGGGGGGAGGCGGTAGCTGTCATCGGCGAGAACGGGGCCGGCAAGTCCACCTTTGCGAAGATTGTCGCGGGGGTGATCCGGCCGGACGGTGGGGAACTTCGACTTGACGGTGAGCAGGTGAGCTTCGGTTCGCCGCGCGACGCCCTCCGGCACGGCATCGCCTTCATCCCCCAAGAGCTGGCCTATGTGCCTGACCTCACCGTCGCGGAAAACGTCATTCTGGGGCGTTGGCCGGGCAACGGCGTGCTGGTGTCGCATCGCGCCATCGCCACCACCGCCGCGGATGAAGCCCAGCGATACGGTATCCCGCTGCCGCTCGACCGGCGAATGGTCACTCTCAAGCTGGCGGACCAGCAGATGGTCGAGATCGTCAAGGCGCTGGCCCGCATGGCGCGGGTCATCGTCCTCGACGAGCCCACGGCGGCGCTCAACGAGCAGGAGAGCGAGAGCCTCTTCCGCGTGCTACGGAAGCTGACGGCAGAGGGCGTCGGCATCGTTTACATCTCCCACCGTATGGACGAGGTCCGCCGCGTCAGCGACCGGGTCGACGTCTTCCGCAACGGCCGGCTGGTGGCGTCGGTCGGGTCGCGCGAGGCCACCCCCGATCAGCTCATCACCCACATGCTCGGACAGGCCGCCGAGCACTTCGAAATCGTGGAGACTGCTCACCAGCAGCGGCAGCCGGCCCTATCGTTGGTTGATTGGACCTCCCCTGGGCTGTTGTCAGGGGTCTCGCTGGAGGTGCGTAAGGGCGAGATCGTGGGGCTCTTCGGACTGCGGGGATGTGGTGCTGAGCTGATCGCAGAGGGCTTGGCCGGCCGGCACCGCGACATCCGGGGCGAGCTGTGGTTGGAGGGCAACCGACGCCAACTGTTCACCACACCCCTGGGTGCTCGCGGCGCCAACGTCGGCTACGTGCCAGCGGAACGCAAGAAAGAAGGACTGGTGCTTCCGATGTCGATCCGAAGCAACCTGGGACTCATCATCCTCAGGCGGCTCTCGAGGCTCGGGATCATCAAGTCCAGGCTGGCCAACGCGACTGCGACTGACCTAGTCCGCCGCTTCGACGTTCGCTTCACGACGCTCGGCCAGCCGGTCGGCGAGTTGAGCGGTGGGAATCAGCAGAAGGTCCTGCTGGCGAGCCGGCTGGCACCGCGCCCGCGGGTGCTGGTGCTGCAGGAACCCTCGCGCGGCGTCGACGTGGGGGCCCGATTGGAGATTCACCAGTTGCTGCGCGCTGTGTGTGAGGAGGGCACGGCGATCTTGCTCGTCACCTCGGATGTGGAAGAGGCGGTGGCCGTCGCCGACCGGCTTGTGATCCTGCGCGAGGGCAAAGTGGTTGGGGAGCTGAGCGGTGCCCAGAAGACGCAGGGGCAGGCGCTTCGCCTCGCCACTGCAGCCAGGGCCGCCTGAGAGGAGTTGACTTGAAGAGGGAGGAGATCGAGGCCAGCAAGGTCGCCGAGGGCCGCGATCGGCAGAAGACCGCGGTCGAGTTTGGGACGGTTAGACGCTTCTTCACCGCCAGCCGGCTTCGGGCATTCGGTGTCGAGGCCCTCGGCCTCACGACCTTCTACGTGCTGGTGATCATCTTCTTCTCAGTGGCAGCTCCGCACTTCCTCACCTACTCGAACACGCTCGCCATCCTGTCCACCGTGACGCTGATCGGAATCGTATCGATAGGCCAGGCCCTGGCAATCATCTCCGGTGGGTTCGACCTCTCGGTGAGCGGCACCGTCCCGCTTGGCGCAGTCCTTTTCGCGGTTCTCATCAACCACGGCGTGCCTGTCTCTCTGGCGATCGTCCTCGCGACCCTGAGCGGTAGCACGGTGGGCTTGGTGAACGGCCTGATCGTCACTCGGCTCGGCATCAACCCGCTGATCACGACCTTGGGCACGCTGTCGGTGGCGACCGGTCTGGCTTATACGGTGACCAATGGTCAAACCGTCGCCTTGAAGGACCTCAATGCTGGGGTGCTCGCCAACATCGCATTCGGCGGGATCTCCTACTACGTCATCGCGCTGCTCCTGTTCGCGGTGCTGAGTTTCTTCCTGCTCAGGAACACGGTCTTTGGACGAATGCTCTACGCGATCGGTGGCAACCGTGAGGCAAGCCGTCTGGCGGGCCTGCGCATCGACCTCATCACCGCTACGGTTTACGTGCTCAGCGGCTCCCTGGCCGCCTTCGCCGGTGTCATCATCGCAAGCGAGCTGCTGGCTGGCACGCCCACCGTGGGATCCGACGCCGCCCTCTCCTCGATCGCCGCAGTCATCCTCGGAGGGGCGGCCCTGACTGGCGGAGTCGGCGGAATCCCGGGCACCCTTGTCGGCGTCCTGGTCCTGGGCACCATCGCCAATGGCATGGCGCTGCTCGCGGTGCCCTCCTTTTACCAGCAGATCGCAACCGGAGCCGTTCTGCTGCTGGCTGTCGGTTTCGGCCGGTTGAGGACGCTGCTCTGACCGACTTGAGGAGGGAATCATGAGACGACTCGGGAACCTGAAGCATGCGGCGCTGCTGCTGGCGTTCGCGCTGCTGATTACGGCCTGTGGCGGTGGCGGCCAGGGCGGCGGCTCGCAGCAGCAGTACACCTTCGACTACGCTAACGTCCTTCAATCCGGGGCCCTGTTCGTCGCGGTGGGGGACGGCGTCAAGAGCGCAGCAGCCACCAGCGGCATCAAGCTCAAGTACTACGACAACCAGTATCCGTCCGCAGAGACGGCCCTGCGCAATGCCCGGCTGATGGTCCAAGACAAGCCCGACGTGATCATCGACTACCAGGCTGTAGCGGGGATCGGTGACTCCGTCGCGAAGATGTTCAACAACGCCAAGATCCCCTGCATCGCCGTCAACGTGCCGATGAACGGATGCTCGTGGTTCAACCTCGTCAACCGTGAGATTGGTACCGACACCGCCAAGGTGGTGCTGCCCGTGCTTCAGAGCAAGGGCTGGTCGGGCAGCGACACGATCGTCCTGTTCCTGCAGTCGGCCAGCGCCGGCACGGAGGTGAACGACTGCATCCGCTACTTCTACGTGACGCTGAGCCAGTCGCTGCCCGGGTTCACAGTCGCGCAGCCCTCCGACATAACGGCGTCCACCACGAGGATTGGCGGGAGCGGCTGGCAGCTGGAAGGCGGCGGTAAGCTCGACCAGAGCTACACGGCCGTCAAGAATACCCTGCAGACAATCCCGGCCGACAAGCACATAGTGCTCTACAGCATCAACGACGACTCCGTCCTAGGCGGCTGGAGGGCGATCACCGAGGCGCACAGGGAGGCCAACAGCCTGGTCGCCGGGCTGGGGAGCGACGAGCAGAGCCGACAGCAGCTGCGCACCAATCCGCAATGGGTTGCCGAGGGGGAGCTCTTTCCGAGCATGTGGGGCGAATACCTGATGGCGATGGGAGTGGCCACCCTCAAAGGGCACAAGCCTCCCAAGCTAACCAAGACGCCTCAGGTCGTCATGACGAAGGACACCGTCAGCAAGTACTTCAAGCCGGGCAGTGACCAGCCCATCGCGCTGCCGCCGCTGTCCCCCGAGGACCAGTACCTGAAGGACGCCGGGATCCTCCAGAAGTTCCACAACATCCAGGGTCTTTCGTAGCCGACCAGAAAGGAGGGGAGTCCACAGATGCACGTCGCGAGTCGAGACAGGCTCGATCAGCGGATCGGAGGCGTGACGTCACGGTTCTCGGGGAGGCTGGCGTTCGCTGCCAAGAATCTGGCAACAGGAGAGGAGGTCGTGGTCGACGCCGACACCATGTACCCGACCGCGAGCGTGATCAAGGTGGTCATCCTGGCCGAGGTCTTCGCGCAGGCGGAAGAAGGCCGCCTACGCCTCGATGAGCGTGTAGAGGTTGGCCCCTCTGACGTGGTCCTCGGTTCCGGTATCCTCCGAGACCTGATGCCTGGTCTGCAGCCCACGGTCCATGACCTGGCCATGCTGATGGTCATCGTCAGCGACAACACCGCTACCAACCTGCTGATCGACCGGGTCGGCGGAGTCGACATCATCAACCAGCGCATCCACCAGGCCTACGGCGTGCGCTCGGTCGTGCTTCGCAACCGCATCGACTTCGAGAAGATCGGCGACGACGTTCGCCGGCTCGCCGAGGCGACCCCACGAGGGCTCATGCAGCTGATGGAGCTCATGGAGACGGGAAGGCTGGTCAGCCCGCAGGCCTGCGCTGGGATGCACCACATCATGAGTCGGCAGCTCTACCTGGACCAGGTACCGCGCTACTTCAGCTACAACCCTTTCATAAAAGAGCTGCAACAGCCGGACGACTTCACTGTCGCCTGCAAGACCGGTTTCTTTCCCGGCACTCGAGTCGACACCGGAGTGATCACGACCCCGGCCGCCAAGATCGTCTACGCTGCGATGGCCCACGGCTCGCAGGACACCGGCATGTCAGTCGAGAACGAGGCGGCGATCGCCAACGGCGTGCTCGGCCGCCTGGTCCTCGAGTACTGGTGGCCGGAGGCGACGGCACGCGGCGCTGTTCTGCCGAGCCCCTATTTCGAATCGCTCGCCAGGTAGCCGTCCGCCTGTAGCTGAAGCAGCCTCAGCTGCAGCATCATCATGAGGCGCTCTTCCGGCTCATCCAGCCGGACATCGGCCACCTCCTGCAGCTTGCGCAGCCGGTACCGAAATGTGTTGGGGTGGACGTGGAGCTGGGCTGCGGCGGCGCTGACGTCGCCGAAGTTGTCCAGGTAGCCCCGGAGCGTTCCCACGTACCGGGTGTGGCGTCGCCGGTCGTGCGCCGCCAGCAGCTCCAGGGGACCGCTGCGCAGCGACTCGTCCCCGGCCATGAGATCACTAAGGCGAAGCAGCAAGACCTGCATCCGCACCTCCTCCAGCATCGTGAACCGCCGGGGGAGGCGTCCATGACGAAGCACGCGCACGGCCTGCTCCGCCTCCGCTCGCGAGCGGGGAACATCGGCCAGCGTCACAGGGCCGCCGGCGGCGGCGAGTGCCTTGAGATCGAGCAGCGAATCCGCGCGAGACAGGACCTGGTTGAGCGCCTGGGTCAGCTTTTCGCGGTCGACCTTCTCGCTGCTCGAGCAAGGAACAATGGCGTAGGCGGTGCCGCCGAGTAGCGCGGTGGCGACCGGGCGAAAGGAGGTGGAAAGATGGAAGGAGAGAAGATCCCACAGGCGCAGGAGCAGAATGTCGGCCTCGGCAGCCTCGCGGTCGACCGCCGCCCAGGCGGCGACAATGCGGAACCTTCGGCCCGTCAAACCGAGCTGCTCGGCTGCCTCGCGGGCGTCCGGCGCGCCTTCGAGCAGTGAGACCACGTGGTGCGCCTGGATCCGGCGTGCCACGTCGGCATCCAGGCGGCTCTTGGCGAGGTGGAGGGCCACAAGGTTGGCCGCGTCCGCGAGCGCTCGGCGCCGGTCCTGCGCCAGCGGTTGCTTGACCGCCGCCCAGATCGAACCGACGATCTCGTCGCCGGCGCGGATCGCAACTGCCTCCCGCGCCATGTCGGACGCTGTGCCCGGCTCGAAGTAGACCGGCTCTCGCGACCGCGCCAGCCGGTCGAAGACGCCGTCCTCGTAGAGGCGCCGCAGGATCTCCTCGGGAACACGCCGCCCGAGGATGGTCTCGATACGGGGGCTGTCCGCCTTCTCCTGCCAGCCCGAGTACGCGATCACGCGAGACTGCGTGTCCTCTATGGTGACTGGGGCATCGACCAGGCCGGCGATGGCGTTGGCGATGCCGAAGAGATCGCCCATGGCGAGTCCCGGGCTCAGGCCCAGCGAAGACTGAAAGGCGGGCTGGGTCAGTGCGGTCCGGATCAGCGCGACCAGCTGCGCCCAGGAGCATGAGGGCGGGGCGACCAGCAGGGCAAGCTGCGCTGCCTGCGCCGCCTCCATGCTTCGAGGATCGGGCAGGTCCTTTGA
>JALZAW010000125.1 GCA_030948155.1 Candidatus Dormiibacterota bacterium
ACCCAACTTAGGGAAATGCACCGGCAGATAGGCAGTGGTGGGACAAGCTATGCCAATCGCCTCGAGGGTTCCTACATCCCACTGAAGGCGCTGCGCCGCTATGACTACGCGAATGCGTCGCATCCATCGATAGGCGTGGACTGGGCCTTCGGTGTTGGTCATCATGGACCGGCATGGGTGCTGGAGCGACACTCCCTGAGCCGCCGGGGCGTGGTGGTGTCGGGCCCCCTGCCGGAGGCACTGATAGATCCTGTCAGTCCGCAAGAACTTCGCACGGCAGTTACCGATCTACTCCGGGACTTCTGGCAGCGCCAGGTAGACGGAGCGGATTGGCTTCGTCCCCGGGCTTATCAGGCCTTCGCGATGTTGACGCTCTGCCGGGCGTTGCACATGCTGGAGAGTGGCACACTCGTGTCGAAGCGAGTCGCGCTCGAGTGGGCTTGCCAGAGCTTGGAAGTGAAGTGGATTCCTTACCTGAACCGAGCTTGGCTGTGGCGGCATGATCATAGCGACGATGAGATGACCGATACGCTGGAGTTTCTGCGCTACGCCCTGGCTCGCAGTCGGCCGTACTGGACCCACTCGCCAGCCCGAGACAGCTGACCATTGCCGGCCGGGGTTCGGCAGACGCACCAACCCGAGGAGAGGTCTGCCTCGCTCACCAGTCTCAAGGAGAGCGGAGACCCTTAGCGGGGCTCTGGCCGAATTGAAGAGGCGACCCGGCTTTGTTTAGGGCCGGGCCGCCTGGTAGGGAGGGAGAGATCCTGGTCGGGAAGGCGACCGCCTTCTGTATCCAGATACGCAATCGCTGCCTGATTGGCACAATCTGCCCAGGTTCCTTCGGGGACCGCGTGTCGGGCTTCCCGCCGACGCTAGAGTCCACTGGGCATGCGTGGGCTACCTGAGGCGATCGATCATCTGCTGGCGGTGGAATTCCGCCCGGATGGGTTCCGCGATGGGGTGATCGAACCCCTCTGGCAGGCCGCCCGCCGCCTCCTGGGTGGGCCCATGGCCTGGACAGCCGCCGTCCGCCTGCTCCAAGTAGGTGAAGCCGGGCTGCCCATCTATCTGACGACGGGCGTCGTGAGCCCCGACTCGCTGCCCCGGGGGGAGACCGACGGCCCACTCGGGCTGGCAGCTGTGGCGCGGGCGCTCTCCCTGTGTACTTCCGCCCGGCTTGTGGTTCTGACGGAGGCGGCCGGACTCGAGCCGGTCAGGGCCACCATTGACGCGGCTGGCGCCGGCGACAGCTGCGAAGTGCGCTGCTTCCCGATCGACCTCGAGCTGGCCCAAACGCAGGCTCAGGTGCTCGCGGCCGACATCGGCGCGCTCTTCGCGATCGAGAAGATCGGTCCCACGCCGGACGGCACCCTGCGCCGCGCCGGCGGCCAGGATGTCACCGGACACCTGGCCCGGGTCGATCTTGTCGTGGCCGAGCTGCGTCGCCGAAGAGTGCTGACCATCGGCGTTGGGGATCTGGGCAATGAGATTGGACTGGGCGGCATCCGTTCGACAGCGGTGGCGGCTCAGCCGTTGGGTGAGCTCATCTCAACCATTGCCGAATGCGACGTGCCGGTCGTGGCCACCTGCTCCAATTGGGCCGGCTTTGGCATCGCCGCCGCACTGGCGGGGCTACGGCGGGACCAGAGCTTGCTCATCGACAGCCGCCTGCACAAGGCCATGCTGAACGCCTGTTGTGATGCGGGCGGCCACGACAGCGCCGCCGAAGCGCCAATCGCCGCGGTGGACGGTATTCCGGCCGCCAGCAATGAACTGTTCTGCGACCTGCTCTGCGGGCTGGTCGACTTCAACTTGAGCCGGCGCCCACCGGCGCAATCAGCTGAAATCGGCTGATGCCCACCAGCTAGCGGCGGCTAAGCGCGGTGCCCCTGGGTGGGGCGGTTGGCGCAGAAGTCGAGCACCCGGCGCCAGAGCAGTTCGGCTGCGTCGGCGTCATATTCCTCGGGCAGCGAGGCGTCCGTGAACAGATGGCCTCGCCCGGGGTAGTCGAACATCTGCAGGGAAGCGCCGGCGGCCCGGATGCTCGCCGCTAGCTTGTCTATCCCCTCCTGTTGGCGGAGGGGGTCGTCGCGGGTGTAGTGAATCTGGGCAGGCGTTTCCTCGGGCCAGGCGTCGGCGCCCAGCGTCTCCAGCGGCAGAGCGCCAGAGAGCATCAGAACGCCTGACACGCGGCGCCGGAGGGCGACGAACTCCGCCATTCCACCGCCGTTCGAGAATCCGGCGGCGAGGAACCCATCAGGCAGGTCGGCCACCGCCTCCACGGACCGCTGCATCAGGAGCGGATAGCCGAGCCCCTCCGCGTACTTGCCAGCCTCCGCATAGTCAGCAAACACTCTCCCCTCGTACTGGTCAACCACGCGAACACGATGGCCAGCGGCCTGCAGTCGCTGCGCAGCTTCCTGGACGCCGGGGCGAACGCCGAGGACTGAATGGAAAAGGGCGATCTCACTCACGAGCGGCGGGTGTCCGGTGCCCCGCGTTCGGAACGGGTCACTTCTGCGGCGGGCTGGGCTCCAGCCATTCGGTCTCGCCGAGCGAGATAGCCAGGTGAGCCATGGACGACTGGGCAGTCGCCCCATGCCAGTGCTCCTCGCCGCCGGCGGTGGAGACGCTGTCGCCGGGGCGGAGGCGAATCGGGGCAGCGCTGCGGGCCTGGACCCAGCCCTCACCCTCCACCACATGCAGCAGCTGGCCGCCCTCGTGGCGGTGCCAGTTGTTCTGAACCCCTCGCTCGAACCTGACCAAGCTGGCGTTGACAGCATGCGGCGCGTCGCTTCGATGCAGCGGCGCTCCGGTTGCGATTCCGGAGAAGTGCTCGGTGCCCATGGACTGTGCCGCCGAATCCGCCTGCTCGATGGTGATGTGCTTCATCCCCTCAGTGTCCTGGAACTGCGGGTCCAGGGCACTGAATGGTCGCGCTTTCGATCACCTCGGTGCCGGCACGCTCGTCGTGGAGCGCTCGCCGGGCCCTGACAGCGGCAGGCGCCGTTGCCAGCCTGAGCACCGCCTGGAGCAAGCTCGGCCGGCACCCGTCGAGCGCCACCACGCGCTGGCCCAGAGCGCGTCCGCCGGGCGTGCCGGCCGCGAGCCACCAAAAGCCGACGTGGTACAAGCTCGTCACTCCCGCCAGAACCGGCAGGGAGCGTCTGGCCGGCGGCCTGGCCAGCACGGTGAGAGCACCGCAAAGCGCGAGGTCAAGCGCGGCGGCCGCGAGCCGTTGGGCTGGCCCCGCCGGCAGGCCAGGCGGGGGCACCCGGCCGCGCACACCCAGCAGGTAGAGCCGCATCAGCGCATGGTGCAACGGCAGTTGAGTCAGCTCATAGAGCCGACGCGGCAGCCAGGGTGAGTAGCCGCGGACTTCAGCGACCAGCCGGCCCTCCTGCCAGCCGATGCTCAGCGAGCCTCCGGGGTGTCGGGCCAGCAGTCCATCCCGGATCACCCGTCGCCAACCAGACGCTTGCGGGCTCGACGGTTCGAAGCGCAAGAGCGTGACCGGGCCCAAGCTCAAGCAGTCACCGGTCGCCCTGACCACACCGCACGTCAGCCGCTCCATGGCGGGCAGGTAGTCGTCAGGAATTGCGGCCGGCTGACGGGAGGTGACCTTGTCGACGACTGTGACGGTTTCGCTGGTTCTCACGCCCAATCCATGATGGACGGTGCGAGGATCGAGCGTTCCCGCGCCGTCGCGGCGGTAAGCGCCACCCACCGGAGGTCGATCTGTGACACTCAGCCCAGTGTCCTGCACTAGAGGGTCATCGGTGTCCGGAGCCGCAATATGCCAACGAATCTCCGGCGCGGGACACTAGATGGCCGAGCGTCGTTTCACCGCCAGACTCGTCATCGGCGTGCGACCAGAGGTGGCGTTCGACTGGGTGGCCGATCATCGGAACGCACCTCGGGTGCTGGAGGGCATCAGCGAGTGGCAGCCGGTTGGTTCCCGCACCCGAGGTGCCGGCGCTCGCTTTCGCGTGACGATGAATGCGCTCGGCGTCGGTTACGAGACGACGCTGGTCCTCGACTCCTGGGACCGTCCTCGTGGCCTCGGTTGGCGCTCGGAGAGCGGCCTGGTCCCCCAGCGAGGCACCTGGCGCTTCCGCGCGCTTGGCGGCGGCACGGAGGTCTCCCTGGAGATCGCTTACGAGCCGCCAGGCGGCGTGCTCGGCGGCCTTCTAGTTGCTCGAGCGGACGGTGTTGTCCGCGGCCGCCTGCGCCGTGCGCTGGACCACATGCGGCAGCAGCTGGAGGCTGAGCGACCCTCGTCTTGAGCTGCCATCGGTAGTCTCCCCAGAGTGACCCGAGCCGTGCATCTCGATGGCCAGGCTCGCGACCTCCTGGCAGGCGCTCAACTGGGCATGCTGGTCGTCCGCGGCCAGCGGTTGCCTCTCGTGAACCCGACCGCCTTCCACTTTGCGGGCCAGCGAATCCTCATGACCACCTCGCGCCACGCTGTCAAGCTGCGGCTGGCTCGCCGGGAGCCGAGGGCGGCCTTCCTCGTCGCCTCCGGTCAGCGGGCGGTCAGCTTTCAAGGACGGCTCGAGATCTTCGATCCGCTGGACCTGCGCAGCCAGCTCAGGGCCGCTCGGGAGGGACCCGGTTTCGCCCTGGGCTTGGCCGGCTATGCGCTGAAGCAGGCAGCGTACGCCGGCGGCTATGTGCTCGACCTTCCAGCTGTGCCAGGCCGGTGGTGGCCGCAGAACCGCATACTCCTCCGCTTAACGCCCGACCGAGCCCGGGAAGCCGGCCTGGACGCATCGTCGGAAGACGCCCTGCCGGCGCGGTTGAAGCACCTGCCGCCCGGCTTCGCCTCTCCGCTGGCCGGCGAGGGGGAGGCCGCTCTTGCCTGGTGGGGAGCAGGCGGGCTCGTTCTGACTCCGGCGCTGTGGGCGGCCGCGCCGGACGGCGCTTTCATCTGGGCCAACGGCCCGACCGGCGGGGGGCCCTTTGCAGCTGCCGTGTCGATCGAGCACCGCCATCCCTCTCGGGCCAGCCGCCAGCTCGGAGTCTGCCTTCGCGGTTACCTAGCACCTGACGACGAGGCAGGCGAGCGAGTGTCGGCCCGTTATCCAGCCCAGGAACTCGGCGGAGGCCGGGGCTATCGCCTGGACCTGGTCAAAGTCAGCTGGTGGCGCGGCTTTGAAGTCGGCACAGTTCCTGTGCTGTCGGCTGTGCGGGAGACCTGATGAGAGAGGGAGAGGCCAGAGCCGTCACCATCCGCTGGACCGGTGAGGGTTGGCAGGAGAGGGCCGACTTGGTGGCCGTGGAGGAGCCGCTCGAAGTCCTAATGGACGGCCGCCCGCTGACCCTGCTCATGCGCACCCCCGGGCACGACGTGGAGTTGGCTCTGGGCCTGCTTTGGGCGGAGAGGCTGATCACGGCGCGGGAGCAGGTGAGCTCAGTCCACCTGAGTGCCGACACCGGCGACCAGAGCGGCTTCGGCGAACAGGTGCTGCTGGAGTCGAATCGAGTGGATGTCTGCCTCTCGGGGGGCCCCGGCCGGCGCCCCGAGCGGTCGTTTCTGAGCAACTCGGCCTGTGGTGTCTGCGGCGCCACCTCGCTGGCGGACCTGGCCCAGGACTTTCCAGCGGTTGATTCCGGTCTGTGTCTGACGTCTGCGGCTCTGCTCAGGATGGGCGAGGAGCTGCGCGGCGGCCAGCCGAGCTTTCGGCGCACAGGCGGCCTGCACGCGGCAGCGCTGTTCAGCGCGGCCGGGCGGATGCTGACAGCGAGGGAGGACATCGGGCGCCACAATGCAGTGGACAAAGTGGTCGGCCGCGCGCTCCTCGACGGCCGACTGCCCTGCGCCGACTCGGTGCTGGTGGTGAGCGGCCGCGGTGGTTACGAGATCGTCCAGAAGGCGGTGGCCGCCGGCATCCCAATCGTGGCAGCTGTCGGCGCTCCCTCCAGTCTGGCCGTTGCGGTGGGAAAGAGATTCGGCCTGACGCTGGTCGGCTTCCTCCGCGACGGCCGCTTCAACGTCTACAGCGCTCCAGAGCGGCTCCAGCCGGACTAGCCCGGTCGGGTTCGGCCAAGGAAGGGTCACGTCGGAGGTCAGGTCTCTGGGGTGCCCTGCTGGTGCCATCATTGGCGGATGCCCTACCACGAGCGTCCGACCCCGGTGGCCGGCGCCGTGCTCTGGCGCCGCAGCGTCGGGTCTACACCGGAGCTGGCGCGGATCCTGCCTGATGGTTGCCTCGATCTCCTCTGGGACGGGCGGCGCCTTTTCATCGCGGGACCAGACACTGTGGCCCGCAGGCACCAGAGCGACGCTGGTGCGTCGTACGTCGGGCTTCGTTTCTCTGGAGGGAGCGGGCCGGCCCTGCTCGGCGTGCCGGCTGACAAGGTCCGCGACCAGACCCCGAATCTAGCGGAGTTATGGCCTGCGCGCCGGGCGAGGCTATTGGCCGAGCAGGTCGCGGAGAACCCCGAGGCAGCCCTGGAGGCATGGCTCATCGAGCGCGCCAGGTCCTCCGAGGTGGACCCGCTCGGACCGCGAGTCCTCGGGCTGGCGGCGGCTGGTACACCGATCGCCGTGATGGCCGAGCGACTGGGTCTCAGCCCCCGCCACCTGTATCGCCGCTGCCTGCCCATCTTCGGCTATGGGCCTCGGCGGCTGGCGCGGGTGTTGCGGCTGAGCCGAGCGGTCGGCGAAGTGCGGCTGGGACTGCCCTTGGCTCAGGTCGCGGCGGGGTGCGGGTACGTCGACCAGGCGCACCTGTCGAGAGAGATGCGGGCGCTGGCTAAGACGACGCCGGGTGGACTACTCCGGGAGCAAGTCTCAGAACACTAGGTGGGGGGCAGCGGAGCGAATAGGTCGACCGGCGTTCCATCGGGGTCGTGCAGGACGGAGTAGCGCATCCCCCAGAAGGCATCCCAGGGCGCGAGGTGACCATCGTAGCCGGCTCCCACGAGCTCGGCCCAGGCAGCGTCAACTTCGGCCGGGCTCTCACACGCGAAGGCCAGGGCGACCCGGTGGCCGCCTCCCGCCGGCGGGGACCATCCCGGATCGAAAGAGCGGATGGTTGCCTCGGTGTCCCAGGCCAGGCGGATCCCGCCGCCGAGCTCGAAGTCCACGTGTGGCTGTCCGTCCTCCTCGGGCGGGACATCGAGACCCAAGCGGCGGTAGAAGGCAAGCGTGGCGGCCATGTCAGACACGACAAGTTCGATCAGGGCAGGGCGAAGTTTCATGCTGCGGACAGTAGCGCGCTTGTGGCGGGAAGTATTGGACGTTTCGGACGTGGACGACCAGGCCCCACCCGCCACCACTTAGCC